>JBBQML010000570.1:0-4010 GCA_038328885.1 Verrucomicrobiota bacterium
TGCAGGGAAGCGTCGAGCGTGATGGCGGGCGCCCGGTCCTGACGGACCTGCAGCAACTCGGCGGCCACGCGGTGACGGGAGGCTACCACAGCAGGTGAGAACCAGCCGGCGAGGAAGACCAGCGAGGCGATGATCGCGATCCCCGCCCGCTCGGTCGGCGTCATGCGTAGCGAGACCGAGGTGGTGGGTCGTTTGCCGGTGAAAAGCGAAAAGTAGGCCCGCATGATCGCGATCCCGTTCAGCATGGCCGCGAACGCAAGGGTCACGCCAAAGACCAGTCCTTCCTGGGCGCTACCGCTGATCAGCAGCTCCATCGGCACGAAACCGATGGTGCCGGGAAAGCCGACACTCGCCAGCCCGGCGATCAGGAAACCGATGGCGAGCCCGGGCACCTGCTCGTAGTAACCGTGGTGCTCCCGCAGCGACAACTCCCCGAAACGCGCCTCCAGCGCGCGAATCGAGAAACCCAGTCCAGCCAGCGAGAGGATGATCGAAATCCAAAGGCAGAGCGCGGCCGTGATGCTGATGGCGGTGTGGGCCAGCACCGCGAACATCACCATGGACGTCTGACTCAAAGCCACGAAGGCATAGAAGCGCCGGGCCTCGTTCTGAACGACCGCCATGCCGGCCGCATACACCGCGGTAACGAGGCAGGTCATGCTGACCGCGTCGAGCATCCACCCGGGCGCGTGCGGCAAGAGCAACCGCAGGACGGCGATGACTTCGATGAGCGGAAGGACGAACAGCTTGGCCGTACCGAACCCCGCCTGCTGAAACAGCGTGGGCAGCCAGCCGTGCAACGGCACGATGCCCCCGCAGAGCTTCAAGGCCACGAGCAGCAGGCCGATCGCCCACACCGGCGATCCGCCGTCGGCGAACCCCCCTCCGAGCAGCAGGAGGCCCACGAACGGGACCATGTAGAACAGGAAGCTCCGGGTGCTCCGTCCCCGGCTCCTCATGTCCCAGACGGGCAACAGGGTGGCCAACACCATCAGGCCGATCAGCACCGCCCCGTTCTGGCAGGTGACAGCCGCCAGCGTGACACTCGCGGACAACAGGATCCGCACGCAAAGCATGGCCGTGAGGCCGGACTTGGAGGTGCCCAGGAGGGTCAGCAGATGCAGAATCCCCAGCACCGGCAGCATGGGTGCGCCCAGGCCATCCGCCTCGAACCCGCCCAGGCGCAGGCCCGTCGGTGAGTCGGAGGAAAAAAAGCGTACCGCCGTGCCGATGGCGCCGACGAGCGTGGCCAGGAGAAACCCCGCCGACCAACGCGCCGCCGATGCCGGGCTTCTGGGCAAGGCCACCACGGCCGCTCCCAACAACGGCACCAGCAGGGTCAGCGCGAGCCAGGGGAAGGCGAGGAGGATCATGGGCGGTTCTTGGGAGTCTCGGTCACCGCCGCGCCCGGTCGCCCGGACCCTTCCAGCAGGCTTGCCCAGCGACGCTCCAGGCGGTCGAACCCCTGGAACAACGCCACGAAGGGGCGGGCGACGAGTCGATCCAGGAGCGAATCCAGGTAGCCTCGCTCCAGGGAGAAGCGGTAGAGGGCGCGCTGGGCACCGGGGGAGAGTCGCTGCTCCCATTGCTTGCGCTCCTCGCGCGGACGCGCACCGATGGCGTTCTCCAGTTGATGATGATCGTGCAGCAGGCTCGGTGCGCGCAGGAACTGGAGCGTGCGCAGGCACGCGTGACCGAGCAGGTGGATCAAGGCGAGGTAGCGCAGGCCGAAACCCACCTCCGCCACGATCAGCCCCACCTGGGTCAGCGAGGCGAAGGCCAGCGCGGACTTGATGTCCGTCTGCACGCGCCCGGCCAGGTAGGCGAACGCCGAGGTCGCCAGGCCCAGGACCACCACCAACCCCGACAACCAGGGTGCACTGTCAAGCACCGGGCTCACGCGCAGGAGCAGGAAGACGCCCAGGTGCACCGAGAGCGCGCCATAGAAAATCGCGCTCGAAGGCGTGGGTCCCTCCATGGCGCGGGGGAGCCAGCCGGAGAAGGGAATCAGCGCCGACTTGCCGGCGGCCGCGATGACGAACAGGACCCCGAGCAGGGCGAAGTGAGGGCCGATGAGCAGCGCGTCGTGCTCCGGCCAGGCGTGGGTCCCGACCAATTGGTCGAAGTCGCCCGCGCCGTTGATCTCATGCATCAGGATGGCGGCGAGCATGAGAGCGGCGTCGCCCACCCGGTAGACGATCCAGACGCGAAGCCCGTTGCGCGGCGGGGCGGGCCTCTCCTGGAAGAACGCGATCAGGAGCACCGATGAAAGCCCCACCATCTCCCACCCGGCGAACAGCGTCTCCACCGTGTCGGAGAGGGCGGCGACCACCATGCCCACGAGGAAGACCGCGAACAGGACGAAGAACCGGTTGTACCCACGTTCACGATGGAGATAGCGGGTCGAAAACGCCCCGATGGTGGCACACAGCACCAGCGTCAGGATCACGTAGGAAAGCGAGAGCAGGTCGAGGATGAACTGGAACTTCAGGTGGTACTTCGGCGCGATGACCCAGTCCCCAAGCTCGATCGCGAACTGGGGAACACCGCGCGCCATCATGAGGACCGCCGCACCCAGCGCAGCCAGCAGGCTCGTGGCGATGGTGCCCTGGATCAACCGGCCGATGGTCAGTTCCTGGATTCGATGGTTGCTCAGGAAGGCGACGAAGAACACCGCCAGCAGCGCCACCGGAGCGACGACGACCAGAAGTCCGAGGGCGGTCAGAAGGCTGTCTTGGGAGGGCATGAGGGAAAGTCAGTTCAGGCGGGCCGGGGACACGATCCCGGCGAATTCCAGGTGATCCCGCCAGCCCGTGTACCATTCCTTGGACGAGGCGGCGACGGGCAGCGCCCCCCGCTGGGGCACATAGACCTCGAAAGCGTCGTCGCGGTAGACACCAATCTGACCGCTGACCGGATCCATGATGGCGAGCTGCACCCACCGATTGACCACCATCGCCTGGATCACGGCGTTCCGGCCCATGATCCGACGCATCGCCTCCGGGGTCGACTCGATGACGAAGAGCAGCCGAACCGGTTCGTGGATCTCCACCATCTGCCAGGGCAGGCCAGTGCGCAGATCGCTCATGGCGCCGTCCATCACGCCGAGTAGCCCGGTGATGTTGTGGGGCAACTTGGAGCCACTGCCCCAGCCCGGGGAGTCCACGTAGGAGAAGTAGTACTCCAGGTTGATCCCCGAACAGACCGGCACCACGGCGCCCAGGATGCGCGCGAGAATGGTGTTCTCCGCGTCATCCAGCAGGGGATCGTACGACACCAGGAACGCCCGCCGGTCGAGAAACAGGCCGCGGGTCTTCTCCCGCCGGCCGACGATGCAGATGGCGTTCGTCGCATGGCCCCACTCGGGTCGAACCTGGGAGAGATCCTCCGCGCGCCCCTCCATGTGGCGTTTGGCCGACGCCGGACTGAGCCCGAGCGGCGCGGAACCAAAGCGGCGCGCGCGTTCGTGCGCGTTGCGCACGGAAGCCTCCTGCACCGCCCTGCCGGCCACCTCGAACTCGAACTGGTGCGTCAAGGGCACCCGGTCGACGTCGTACATCGTCAGGTTGTCGTTGGCCGTGTTGTGCAACCCGCCAACGAACACGGTGTCCCCCGGAATCTCGATGCCGCGCCCCTGCAAGGCCGCCCGGACCCGGGGGTCGTTGAGCATCTCGCCGATGGCCCGGGCGTTTGGGCCTCCCTGACCACCGCCGCAAGCCCCGCAGTCGTGCGCCGATTCGTGCGGGTTGTTCAGGCTGCTCGATCCGTGTCCAAAGATGAGGATGATGCGCGCGAACCCGGAGGTAAGTCCCACGTCCCGCAGCAGGCGCTCGGCGATG
The DNA here is from genome assembly GCA_038328885.1 of Verrucomicrobiota bacterium. Classification (GTDB taxonomy): domain Bacteria; phylum Verrucomicrobiota; class Verrucomicrobiia; order Limisphaerales; family CAIMTB01; genus CAIMTB01. The sequence goes on from JBBQML010000570.1 coordinate 3,840, forward strand.
TTGATCATCTCCTCCGCAAGGAAGCCGTGGCTCTCCTCGCCGGGCCCAGGCGTCGGCGTCCCCCTCTCCAGGACCAACCGCGTGAGCGGCGGCGGCGCGATGAAGCTGCCGAAAAAACCACGGAAACGCGCGGTCAGGCGCGGAAACAGCACCCGGGCCACCAGGGGCAGC
>JBBQML010000571.1:0-4008 GCA_038328885.1 Verrucomicrobiota bacterium
ATGATCCGACCGCGCACGCTGGCGGCGGTGATTTCGCCCACGAAGATCGTCTCGGCCGAGACCGAGCCGGCTGCGATGATCGGTGCGCCTCTCAGCCAGTGATCAAATGCCCCGGTGCCTAACGCTGAAATCAGCGGGGCACCCCTGAGCCAGTGGTCGTAGGCATTGCTCACGTGACGATGAGCGAGTCAAACCAGCACCCAGAGAGTCCACCTCGCCAATCGGCCGTAAGCTGAACTTCCACACCACCCTTTGTAGTCGCCGTGAAGGTGATGGGGCCGATTTTCACCCATCCGGCCCCCACGGGAGCAACGGCCAAGAGTTCCGTCTGAACTCCAACTTCTGCATTCGGGAGAACCCGCAGGGTCGGCCGCGCCAAGGCTGCGTCAGGTTGCTTGGCCTTGACGCTCACGGAGCGGTTGCCTGCATCAACCGCGATCCGCAGACGCAGGCTGCCACCCCTCGGAAGATGCAGGCTCGGCGCCGACTGCGTGCCCTCGCTGTCGTCCCGGCCGGCACCGACGAGCAGCTTGTCCGCGTCCCCGTGAAGGCCCAAGACACGCACCACGCGCAGGATGCGCGGAAACACGTTTTGAACCTGGCCAACCGCAGCCCCGGGATCGAGGGCGCAGGGCGACATCGCGATGGCTCCGTGGTCTGCCATGTCACTGACTTTCTACAGTGTCGCTCGTCTCGAGGAACATCCGGCCAGAAAGGGTGCCGCCAGCGTTCTTGTAAGTCACCGCGCCGACGTGAACGAAAGACCTCCCGCTCAAGGCGCCAGTCCCACTCACCGTGTCGCCTTGTGGCATGGTCATGGTGGCGTAAGGATGGCATGGGGCCCAGATGCCACGGAGGCGACCTCGAAGGACCTGCATGCCTTCAGCGTTGGTACGAATCCAAAGCGGTGACAGGACAAGACTTCCGTCGGCAGCGTTGGGGAACGAGATGCCCCCAGCGCAGTTGGCCATATCACTCATGCCGGCCAGAACATCAAAAAGCGGAGCCTTCACGACTCCGGTCGAGTCGCGGAAAACGTAGTGCCCCTCCATGGCGGCGAACGTGACCCCTTGCGTGGTCGATCCGATCACTTCGGTGTTTACGAAGCCCGTCCCGGCCTCGACGATTCGGGCGATGATAGCGACCCCGTAGTTGTCGCTCGGGACGTAGGAAAGGAACTCCCCGAAGTAGGTGCCGCCGACACCCCCGGATAGTGCCGGATAAAAACTCACGAACAGGACGAACGTGCGATCATCAGCGCCGATCATCCATGCCCTCGCAGCGGAGGAAGCCGCGTCTGACTTCACGACGATATGAGGCGAGGCAATGACCGGGTTCGTGAAGGCGTCGATGTCGGTCATTGCCTCAAAGCTCTGAATGCGGGCCTCCTTACCGGTCTGTGTTCCGTTCGCCTCGTCAACGCGCAGGTAGGCGCGTAGCCGCCCGCTGCCCATGCGGAACACGGCTCGGTTGGTTGCCGTATAGGGCTTGCTCCACCCGGCACCGGCCTTCGCTCCGTAGCCATTGACCAGCACGGAATCGAGCAAGGCAATCAGGGAGCCTTGCGTCCCGCTCAACACGGGTGCGCTGGCGTCAGTGGATTTGAAGATTTTCCACGGCATAGGAATCAGGGTTTGCGGAGGATCGGCACGCCGTTGTGGTCGACACCGGCCTTCAGAGATTGCCACCCGCAGGCGAGCGCGAGGTAGGCGCCGGCCTTCTTGGCGTCCTCGATGGTCTTGGCATCGGTGATGAGACCAGCCGCCTCCGCCGCCTGGTAGCGGGTATAAAGGTCCTGCGCCTTGGAGCAGGCGTCGGTGAGGGTTTCGTTGCCGGCGCACCCGGTGAGGAGTGCCGCCGCGACCACCGCCAGTAGTGTCGTGGTTTTCATGATCGAGAATTCTATGCGTACTGCCCGCCCGTCGCCGTGAGCCCGCCCGCCGGTCATCTCCAGCGCTGCGCCGGCCGTGCAACCGGTAAGGTCGGTCGGGGTTCCATCCGGCTGGTTGTCCTGGACGGTCAGGAAGTAGTCGGCGCCAGCGTGGAGGGTGTCGGAGAACATGGCGTCAGAAGGTGAGTTCGACCCGGCGGATCGTCAGGGTGAGTGGCGCGTCGCAGCGAAGGGTGGCCAGGCGGACCAGCGGATGCGTGGTGTCCCCGGATGCGATGGCGAAGCGGACCTCCACCTCATCGCGGTCCAGCGCGATCCCGTGGCGGACCTCGCCGTGGTCGATGGGAGCGGCGGTGTACGTCCCGGAATCGAACTCGATGTCCTCCTCGAACGAGGTGAAACGGTGGATCGTGGGCTCACCACCAGCGACGGGTTCCCTGATTTCGTAGAGCAAAGCCGAGACCGGCAGTTTCCCAATCGTCGCCCCAAGCGTTTCGCCCGTGGCCGGCGTGTGCTCGGCCGGGAGTCCCCGGATCGCCAGCCTGACCTTGGCGACCGCCGGGGTGAGCCACTCGACCTGGAGGCGTGGGCGCTCGAACCGGCACAATAGAAGGTGCGAGACGAGGCACCGGACAGATTGGGCGCCGATGGCGGCGGGGAGTGTCAGGGCTGTCGACGCGGCCGTCGTCACCTTGGCCAAGGAGTCGACGCCTTCATCGCTGAACGCCAGCCAGTCCCCGGCCTTGACGTCATGGCCAGATGCAACCGCGACCGTAGTGTCGGAAACACCGACGGGTGAGGTGAGGGTCGCGGCGGCGGACCAGGCTGGAACCCAGAACGCCTGTCCGACGGCGTGGTCGAACCAGAACCGCAGCAGCCTGGCCACCTCAGCGGCCGAGGCCTCCACGAACGCCGCCTGGCCGCGCCTCCAGTTGGGCTGGGGGTGCAGCGTTTCGGTGGGGGTGCGACCATAGCCGATCAGCTCGCGCTCGGTCTCCACGTTTGAGCCGAGGGTTGGGCGATCGAAATGCAGCCTCGCTGGGAGGAGCTTCGGGGCGGCGCCGGCCCAAGCGGCGGAAGGTTCAGGCCCATCAGTCCACGCCTGTTCCGTGACGGTGAGTGCGTAGTCGCTGGTCGAGGTCTCCTCGAACTCGACGGCAAACCGGCAGACGCTCGGGCTCAACCAGGTGGGATCGTTGCGGGTGATGCGCCCGAGCAACACCGGGAAGACGAGCGCATCGTCGGTGGGCCAGGCCGGCTCCACGTCATCGAACAGTTCCCAGGTCGACAGGTCGGGCGCGAAGACGATTTTCAGCTTCGCGGTGATCGAAGCGGCATCGCGGTCGACCCAACGCACGGCTGCCGGCCAGAACGGGACTGCCACCTGTTCGGTCTGCCAGGCGCGGAGTCCCGCCACGAAACGGCTGGCGGCAGCCCAATCCACGACCGTCTTGAAGCTCAGCGAGGTTCGGACGGTGCGCCACATCGGTCGGCGCGTCTCCCGGTTGGAAAGCCCGGTTTCGGTGGCCACGTAGAACTCGAAGTCGGCGCGGACGTTCGACTGCCAATCGGGTTCCGAGTCGATCAGGTAAACAGTCGCGCCGTTCCAGGTGGTCGGGATCACGCTCGCCTCCAGCGGTGAGAGGTTCGCCGAGCCATGTCTACGAACCACGTCTCGCCCTCCTGACTGTCGGCCCACTTCTTCGCATCAACGCGGCTGTCGAAAGCGGCGATCCGCACGTCGCTGCTGACCTGCGGTGCCGGGGCGGACCCGGACCCTGCGGGGACCGTGTCAGAGCGCATCGCTTCAAGGTTCGAGAGGCCAATCCGTCCGACGGCGGGCGCGGGCATCACGAACTCGCCCCGGTGAACCAGGCCGGCGACCTCGTCAGCGGCCCCGTCCCCGGTGTACCCGCCTTGCGCGTAGCCGGCCACGGCACCCAAGGCCGCAATGCCGGGGGCCGACGCAAGGGCTGCGGTCACTGAGGCAGGCCCCATGGCAGCGGCGCTGCCGTAGGACGCGATGGAGGCGAGCACAGCCGGTCCGGCCCACATGGCGGACAGGGAGGCGGCCTGGGTCGCGGCGATCGTGGAGCCGATCACGGCCGAGAGAATCT
>JBBQML010000572.1:0-4002 GCA_038328885.1 Verrucomicrobiota bacterium
CCCATCCGAGCCTACAGCCGGGGATTCTCTGGACAGACTGCGGTAGTGCACGGATTCCGGGTGATCAGCAGCCTGGATTCCCTTGTTTTGGGCGAAACGGGCATCGTTTCGCAATTTTCAGAGGCCTACGCTTCCGCGCGCCAGGCCGGAACTACCAACCGCTGGCTGAACAGGTACTTCCAGACCGCCCAGGCAGTAAACAAAGCGGTGCGCAGCGGCACCACCATCCAGGAAGGCAACGCCTCGGTGGCGGGTCTGGCTGCACAATCGGCGGCCCACCAGTTGGGGTCGCTCCAAAACGCCAAGGTGCTCGTGGTGGGTGCGGGAGAAACCGCCGAGACCGCGGCCCGCGCCCTCAAACGCCATGGTGCCCGCCAGTTCGTGGTCACCAATCGCACCGCCCGCCGGGCCGAGGCATTGGCCGGCATCCTGGGGGGCACCACGGTGCCCTTCGAATCGTGGGCGAGGGAACTCGGCACCGCCGACGTGGTGATCGTGGCCACTGCGGCGCCGGATTGGTTGTTGACCCACCCGGTGCTCCGGGAGGTTCGAGCCGGTTCGACGCGGACCCAGATTTTTGTGGATCTCTCCGTGCCGCGGAACGTCGAGCCGTACTGCGCGTCGCTGGCGGGCGTCACGGTCCTCGACGTCGACAGCCTCAACATCGCTGTGACGCAGGCCACACTGCTCCGCGAAGGCCAACGTCCCCTGGCCGAAGGCATCATCGCCGAGAAAACCGCCGAGTTCCTCGAGCACCTGGAGCGTGCCAGGCGCTACCTAGCCAAGACGAACCTCCCATCCAAGTCCTAGACAAGCGCCATTGATGGAAGCGAGATCGGGCAGGGTCCTTCAATGAGGACCCAACGACATCGGCCGAGGCACGAAGCCTCGGCCGAACTCTTGACCAGTAGATGCAACGGAGGACGGAATCCCGTGCCTGCACAACGTTAATGGATACGTCCACAAAGTGGTTCGTGTGGATCGTTTTGAAGAACTCGCGGATGCTTGGAACTCGAAGTCGAGACGGCTCTCCGGCAGGATACTGATCACCTTATGGATCAGGGGAAACCGCTTCTGGGCGACGATATCGCCGACGGGCGTGCTTCGCGGTACTCTTGGCCCGCGAACGCGGTGTCCGAGCCCTTCCAAACCCGGGTGCAGGCGACGGCCTTCATCTGGCCGCTGGTGATCTTGTTGTCGACGGTGGGCTCGGCGTTCTCGACCTGGATCTCGTCGTCCTGGTCGGTGATGTCCTTGAAGAAGGGGATCAGTGCGACCTCGCCGGGACCGGAGGCGAGTTCGGTGGCCCTGGGGTTGTCGACCGTGACCCCGGAGTTCAGGAGGGTCGGGAAGGTCGCTTGTTTCTCCCGCATCGTTTGCAGCCAGATGTCGGGAATCCAAAGATCGCTGATGGTGGTGGGCATGGGAATGGATGGTTAGAGGCTCGGGGGGACGGGGGTTCAGGGGTTGAACTTCGGGGACAACTCGCGGATGGAGCCGACGCCCTTCGCGGCGAGGACGCGCTGGGTGGGAGTCAGGTCGGCGTCGGCTGGGGCCTCCTTGTGCTCCGCGGCCTTGGGGCGCAGGCCGAGCTTCTGGACCTCCGCCGCGACGGCCTTGTTGAAGTCGGCCATCCTGGCGGTCAGGGCAGAATTCTCGGCCTTCGCCCGCGTGAGTTCCTCACCGACGACTTTGGCGGCGGTTTCGAGGGTTCCGACACGGGCGGCCAGTTCATCGGCGCGCTGGGTCGCGGTGACGGTCTGGGCGCTCGCGGTTTCGAGAAGCTCCGTGGCGGCGTTGAGTTCGTTCGTCAGACGGGCAGGGCAGCGCCGCCCGCCCATGAGCCTGCGAATGTTTCGTTGGCCGTCCCTATGGACTGCGAATCGAACGCGCCGCGCGGAGAACAGGGTGATGAGCAATCCACGCTCGCCACTCGCGGTCTACCCCGCTCTCCCACGAAGTGAGATGGTTGTGGGACCGAGGGGAGCCTGTCAGGCAGGGCGTAAGCGGATTCGGCCGACCGAGACGATGGCCAAGCGCCCCGGTAGCTTTTGCATGACCGCTTCCTGCCGAAGAAACCCATCGATCAGAGAAAGGATGAACGGCGCATCGGCGTCAGCCGGCAGCTCCAACACGACGATCCCGTGATAGTGGTCGGGTGGGTAATTGCGAATATCCGCGAAGCCGAAATCGCCGGTGAGCAGCGTGGCATGTTGTTCATGCGCGCAGCGTGCAATCGCAGGGTCTTTGGCGTTCCCCAAGCCGATGTCCCGCACATCGACCGCTTGATGACCGTGCTGCTCCAGCAGCGGCCTGGCGGAACGAGGCAGATCCGCGTCGATGAGGAAGCGCACGGGAGGAGTCCTCTAGGCGGGGAGGGGGTGATGGGTCTCCTGTTCGACGAGTAGCCCGGCGTAACGAATGGCGGCGCGAATATCATCATCGCTGATCTCGTACTCGCGGTGAAGGTCTTCGAAGGTCATGCCACCGGCCAAACCACCCAAGACCCGGGATACGGGAAGACGCGTGCCGCGAAGCACGGGCTTTCCGTGCTGGATCTCCGGATCGATGACGATACGATCTTCCAAGTTCATGCTGGGTTTACCGTAGGTGGGATCGACAATGCGTTTCAAGGGACTTGAACTGGTTTGCGCAAAGCCTGAAGCGCGACCTCCGATCCCCATTCGCCATTCCCGATTCGCGAGAGGCGCAGCGGTCGAACTTCCTCTGCGCCTTGCCGTTGACCGCCCGCTGTTTCTGACCGGTCAGCTTCTCGTCGAGGAAGAACGCGGGGGGGGGAGGCCCATTCCGGCGACGAAGCAGCCGGCGAGGTAGCTGATGACCTCGATGTTGTTGGCCGAGGCGCTGGGGGTGTTGACCTGCTTGGTGGGAGGCGAATCGCGAATCGCGAATTGGGAATGGCGAATCGTAAGATCCTGACTGCTGGTGGCGTTATCGGGGTATGGCTTTCAAGGACTATCGAGATCTCGAGGTGTGGCGACTCGCCCGGCAATTGGTGCGTAGGACGTACGACGCGACGGGGGAGTTTTCCCGACACGGAGCGATTCGGACTCACCTCGCAGATCCGCCGTGCCGCGGTATCCGTAACGTCGAACGTGGCGGAGGGCTGGGGCCGCCACTACACCGCAGAATTCGTTCAGTTCCTGCGAAGGGCGAGCGGCAGTCGGGCCGAACTCGAGACGCAGCTCATTCTCGCCAGAGATCTTGGGTACCTGGAGGACACCCAAGTCGGCGATCTCCTGGAGGTCACGGCCCGAATCGGCATGATGCTCCTGAGCCTTGAGCGGAGTCTCCTGAGGCGTGCTCGCGCGACAGGAGTCGCCAATCCTGACCCGGCGACGACGGACGGTTGTACCGGTGGCCCGACGGTCTTTTCCACGGCAACCCAACGACGATTCGCGATTCGCCATTCGCGATTCGCGATTCGCCCCCCAAGGCGGTTTACCGGGCCACGTCCAGCGGCGGGTTTTCCGGATCGGTGAGGGTGTTGACCCATTCGAGGGCCTCCTCCGCCATCACGGCCAGTTCGGCAGGCGTGTAGGCGCGCTCTAAGGTGAATGTGACCGACCCGCCGGCCTCGGAGGTCGACAGGAGGGTCTGGCCATTGACCACGTTGGCGGCCCACTTCTGGGTCACCAGCGAGTTCAGGGCACTGACGAGGGTTACCCCGTCAGCGAGTTGGAGTTTCAGCGCCCGGACCAGCATCCGGACTTCAAGGCGTGGACGTGCCGTCACGCCTCAGGCGGGAACGTTGTCCCTGACCGTTTCTGGATCGGCTTTGGCACCCGCCTTCAGGCAGCCGGAAATGACCGCCGCCGCGTCGATCATCAGCTCGCAATCCAGGTAGTGGTTGTCCCGGCGCTTCTGGACCCAGAGAACCTTGATCCGCCCGCGGGAATCCTCCCGCTCCTCCCGGACCTCCGCGGTCATCTGCTCGACGTAGTCCCGGCCGGTCTTCTGGGGGATGGTCCACTGGCCGAC
>JBBQML010000573.1:0-3998 GCA_038328885.1 Verrucomicrobiota bacterium
GTTGCTGCCGGGGGCGTTGCTGGCGGGGGCCTTGCTGCCGGTGCGGGACGTGGTTTCCGTGGGCGTGGTGTTGGCGGCCTTTGCCGGGCGGCGCGTTCGGTGGCGGGGGGCGGTGCTGGGTGTGCGGCGGGTGAGTCCGCGTCGGGCCGGGGTTGGCGCGGGGGGCGGCTCCGGAGGCTGGGGGGTGGGGCCGGGGGCTCCGGTCGGTTCGGTGGCGAGAGGTTCGGTGGCGATCTGCAGGTCGTCGGGTAGCGTCACCCGGAGGCCCGAGGATCGAAGCAGGGTCGTGGGCATGGCAGCATTGGGATGAGTGCGACCATCAGAGCCGAGCCACCGGGCCCAGCGCAACCCTTCAGGGCAACTTACGGTGTTTCGATTTCGGGGCCGAAACCCACGGCGCGCTGGAGGCGGGCCAGGGCGACAAGGTAATCATGACTCGCGAGGTTCTGGGTGGTCCGCGTCTCGGTGAGCGCGGTTTGGGCGCTGAGCACGTCGAGGAGCGTGCCGCTCCCCGCCTCGGACCGGGCCGTCGCGAGGCGGAGGGCCTCGGTGGCCTGCTCCACCACCTTCTTTTGCGACTCGAGGACCTCGCGTGCCTCGATGAAATTCGAGAACGCCGTGCGGACTTCGACGGAGATCTGGCGGGCGGCGTTGTCGAAATCGAGCTCGGCCTGCTCCTGCCGGGCGGCGGCCTCGACGACGCGACCCCGGCTGAGGCGGCCGTCGAAGAGGTTCCAGTTCGCCTGCACTCCGGCGTTCCAGCCGTGCAGTTCGGCGTCGAGCGACTCGCCGAACTGCGAGCGGCGGACGCCGTAGCCCACGAAGCCCTGAACGCTGGGGCGCATTCCCGAGCGGGCCTGGACGACTCCCTCGCGTCGCAGTTGCTCGGCAGCGCGCAGGGCCTTCAGTTCGGTGCGCTGCTCCTGGGCGAGCGCGAGGGCGCGGCCGAGATCGAGCGAGTACGGGGGTGTCTCGAGGCGGTCGCTCAACGGGAGTGGCACGTCCTCGGTAAGGTCGTTCGGGACGCGGTAGCCCAGCAGGCTGGCGAGGTAGGTCTTGGCGTTTCGCCAGGCGTTCCGGGCGCGGATGAGTCGCGGCCTGGCGTTCGCGAGCTCGACCTCGGCCCGGAGCACGTTGAAACGGGGAACGCTTCCGGCGTCGAAACGGCGCTGATTGTCCTGCAGTTCGCGCTCGAGGAGTCGCACGGAGGCCTCCTGGACGCCGATCTGCTCGAGCGCGAGCAGGGCGCGGTAGTAGGCGACTTTGACCTCCACGAAGACGTTGAGCAGGGTGGTCTGGTAGCGATTGATGGCCGCCTCGCGGGTCAGGCGGGCCGAGCGCACGGCCGAGCCGAGTCGTCCACCCTCATAAATCGACTGCACCAGGCGGATGCCGACGTTCCAACTTTCCGTCTGGCCGAAGTTGATCGTCCCGAAAGGCGTGTTGGCGGCTTCGATCGAGGCCTCGTCCATGACCTGGAATTCCCCGCCCAACTGGACCTTGGGGAGCAGTACGGCGCGGGTCTGGATTACCACTCCCGCGTTCGCCTCGAGTTCCTTCCGCGCCGCGGCCAACTCCCCGTTCTGAGCCTCGGCCAGGTTCAGGCTGTCGACGAGTGACAACGGCCGGTCGGGCCAGACCGGGGGTGGATTGGTTGCCGCCCGGCCGGAGGTGGAAATGGCCAGGGCTGCCGCCAGGCAGGTGGCAACGGCAAGGTGACGGAGGGGTGACGAGGTACTCATGGCTTGGTCTTGGGTGGCGAGGGGGGGGGCGTGCGACGGGACCGGGCAGGCGATCCACTGCGGGTCGGCCGGCGGGGTGGGCCAACCGCCCCGTGTCCAGGTCCGAGTTGATGCAGCGCGGCAAGCGAGAAGCGCGCGATGTGATCGGCGATCTCCTGCAACCCGGTCGCGTTCATGCGGAGCTCCGGAAACATCCGGCTCAGGACGGGGCGGCAGTGGTGGAAGAACACGATCTGGCTGACCACGCTGGCGAGGCACAGGCGGACGGTGCGCACGTCCTGGTCCGGTGGCAGCAGTTCGCGGAGAATCTCGGCCAGGCGGTCGGTCAGTGCCTGGACCTCGACGGCCACCAGCGCGTCCAGGGCGGGGGTTGGTTCGAGCATCTCACGGGCGAGCAGGCGACCGTCGCAGGCCCCCATCTCGTCGGCGAGGATACCCCCGAGGAACGACCGGATGAAGCCGCGGAACCGCTCCTCGGCCGGGGCATTCGGAGCCGTGCCGCCATCCGGTGGAAAGTGCTCCAGGGCTCGCCGGCAGTTGCGGCGCAGCACCTCGATGTAGAGATCCTCCTTGCCGCCGAAGTGATAGTTCACCGCGGCGAGGTTCACCCCGGCCCGAGCGCAGATGTCGCGGACGGTCGCCGCCCGGAACCCGGTCGCGGCGAACACCTGGGTGGCCACCGCAAGCAGTTGCTCCCGTGTGTCGGCGGGTTCCGCCGATCGGGCTGAAGCGCTGGAGGGTTTCAAACTCACGTTTCAAACAGATGTTTGAAACGCAGGCCAACGGCTGTCAAGGCCCCATGCGGATCCCCGGCGCGGCGGCGCCGGGGGCGCGAATTCCGTTGCTGCGCGCCGACGGCGTTGGTCCACACTCTCATCAGGACGGTGAGGGGTGGCAGTTCGACTCGGACTGATCTCGACCCGGCTGTCGGTCCACCGCCGGAGCTTCCATGCCCTATCAAGCGTCACCCGATCTGAAGAACCTGCGCTTGCTGTTGGTGGAGGACGACTACGCGCTCCGCACGGTGACCAAGGTTCTGCTCCAACAGTGGGGCCTCCAGGTCCTGGAGGCCGCCACCTACGAAGCCGGCCTGATGTCCGCCCTGAAAGATTGCCCCGACGTGATCCTCGCGGACCTCAGGTTGCCGGATGGGCGGGGGGATAAACTCTGCCGGGAGATGCGGCGCCGCGGGTTCGTGAAGCCGTTTGTGATCCTGACGGCCTGTGGAGACCTCGACACTCAGATCCAGGGGTTGGAGTGCGGTGCGGACGAGTTCTGGACCAAGCCGGTGCCCATCCGATTGTTTGAATCCCGGCTCCGGGCGCTGCTGCGACGGTCAATCCCCTCGGTGGGACAGCAGCCGACCACCCTCGAAATCAACGGGGTTTTCATCGACTTGGAGAAGCACCTGGCGACGCTGGGTGGTGAGCCCTTCCCGCTCAATGCCAAGGAATTCGGAATCCTCGAGGCGCTCTGGCTCGCCCGCGGAGCTCCGGTCTCCCGGTCCGATCTCCTGGCCCGCGTCTGGCACTACGATTACGTGCCGGACAGCCGGACGGTGGACAATTACGTGGTGGGACTGCGCAAGAAGCTGGAGCCGATACCTGCCGAACCACGATTCCTGCTCACCGTCCCGCGCGTCGGCTACCGGCTCACCCTGCCGGACGCCACGACGCCGGAACCGGACCGCCCGGCGGCAGGTTCCTGACGAACCCGGCGGCATCGGCCTCCGCCGCCCCTCAGTGGTACGCTCCCACCCGGAAGTCGCCCAAACTCTGAGCTTTGCGGCGGAGCGCGAGCAGGTGGCTGTCCACGGTTCCCCGATTGATCCCCAACTGGTCGGCGATCTCACGTCGAGTGAACCCGTGACGAAGCTTCCCGAGAATCTCCCCCTGACGTCCCGACAACGCCCCGAGTTGCTCGATGCCGAGGAAGTGCTCGGGCCAGGCCACGGTGAACACGCTTCGGATGATGGCTTCGGGCAGGCAGGTCACGCCGGACCGGGCGAAGGTGATCATGGTTCGCCAGGCGTCGAGGTCGGCGCCTTCCGGCACCATCACCCGCACCCCGACCTGCAGAAGGCGGAAACACTCCTCGCCGGCGGGAGGGGGGTGGCCCAGGAGAACCAGACCGGCCCGTGACCAGGCTGCGCGCGCCTCGCGGGCGGTGACGACTGCTGCCTCCCAGTCGCCCGGGTGGATCACCACCACCGCCGAGGGGCACCGTACCGGGTCGTCAGCCTCCAGCAGACTCTGG
>JBBQML010000574.1:0-3996 GCA_038328885.1 Verrucomicrobiota bacterium
ATGGGCGGCATCGACTTCGGCGAGGGCAAAGAGCAACCGGCCGCCGACAGGGCCGGGAAGCTGCCGCCAGTTCCGGCGTTCAACAAATTGGCCGGCACGGACAGCGAGGTGAATGACCTGCGGGCGCAGTTCGAGGAGGCATTCCCGGACGGAACCGCGCCGAAGATCTTCAAGAAGGAGCGGGCCACCAAGGAGGTGTTCCTCACGAATGCCCCGAAGTCGGCCTACGTGCATCTGGCGACGCACGGGTTCTTCGCCGCCGAAACCGAGAAGTCGGCCCTCGATCTGGCGGCGGCAGACCGGGGCCTGCGAAACTTCACGATGGACCGGGTGATGGTCGGACGCAACCCGGCGCTGCTGTCGGGGGTGGTGTTCGCCGGCGTGAACCGCACCGACCGTCCGAAGGAAGACGGGGTGCTGACGGCGCTGGAAGCGGGCGAGTTGGACCTGTCGAAGACGGAGTTGGTGGTGCTGAGTGCCTGCGAGACGGGCCGCGGGCGGGTGGCCGGAGGAGAAGGGGTACTCGGCTTGCAGCGGGCGTTCCAGGTGGCCGGTGCGCGGACGGCACTGGCGAGTTTGTGGAAGGTCCCGGACGAGCCGACGCACCAGTTGATGCGGGAGTTCTACCGCCGCCTGTGGGACGCGAAGGCCCCGGTGTCGCGGGCCGAGGCGCTGCGTCAGGCGCAGTTGTGGATGCTCGCCAACGCCGACCGCAGCGGGCTGCAGTTACCGGAGACGAAGGGGCCAGTGCCGCCGTTCCTGTGGGCCGCGTTCGTCCTCTCCGGCGACTGGCGCTGAGGGCCCGCGGTCTTCGGTTCAGAGAATCGTGTGTCGGGTTCCGGCGGGCGGTGGCGATTCCACGTTCGGACCGCGTTGCCGCATCCCGACCTCACCTCACCTCAAATTCTCGGCAGGAAACCCATGGCGGATACGACCACCCACTTCCGGCCGGCGGACCACTCCGACGCGGCCCGCATCCACGAGATCGCGGAGGCGTTCGAGATCGACTGGCAGGCCGACGACTGGCCGCGGATGACCGGCCACGTCCGGCAGGCCCCGCCCGAACTGGCCCCCGCGCTGGCCGAGGAACTGATCGCCATCGACATCCAGCGGCGTCTCGCCCTGGACATGACCCTTCCGGTCCTCGACTCGTACCTGGGCCACTTCCCGGACCTCGCGACCGACGCCGGGTGGCGGGCCAAGGTCCAGGCCGCGTTCCCGTCCGCGCCGCACGTTCCCCCCGCCCATCCGGAGAAGATCGGCCGCTACCCCGTGAACAGCCTGCTCGCGACGGGCGGGGAAGCAGAGGTGTACCTCGCGTTCCACCCGGACTGGAAGAAGCAGGTCGTGGTGAAGTGGATGCGCGAAGCGTCGGCAGGCCGTACCGACTGGCGCGAGCGATTCGCCCGCCAGGGTCAACTGCTGAAAGATTTGGAACACGACAAAATCGTGCGGATCTACGACCAAGGTGAGTTCCAGGGGCGGCCGTTCCTCGTCACCGAGTACATCCAGGGGCGGACTCTTGCCCAGTATTACCAGGACGTACACCCCTCCCCGGCACAGGCGGTCGCCCTCGTCGCCGATGTCGCGGTGGCCCTCGCGCACGCGCATCGGTTGGGCGTGTACCACCAAGACATCAAGCCGGACAACATCCTCGTCGATGATGCCGGCCGGGCGAAACTGATCGACTTCGGCGTCGCCTGGTTCCGACCAGCCTGGGGTGGCGGGACTGATCTCCACGGTTGCACTGCCGGGACGCTCGCGTACTTTTCCCCGGAGCAGGCGACCGGCGGGGAGATCACCGCCCGGACCGACCTCTTCGCTCTCGGCGGCGTCCTCTACTTCCTCCTCACCGGCGTCCGCCCGTACCCCGAGCTACAGGCGCAAGCGGCCTTGCGACGAGCCGGGTTATGCGACTGGGACCGAACCCTGCTCTCCGCACCCGGCATCCCCGTCGCTCTGCGGAGGGTCTGCGAAACGGCGATGGCGAAGGACCCGAAGGATCGCTTCGATTCCGCCGCCGCGCTCGCAACAGCCGCACGGGTGGCCGTCCATCGGTCGTGGTACCGGTCGCCGCGGCGGCTGGCCGTGGCGGCGGCGGTCTTGTGTGCGGTCGGCGGCTTCGCCGTGATCGGCAAGAATTTCGGCGACCGTTGGTTTCCGTATTCGGCTCAGGTGGCGACGGAGAAGGCGAACCTGCTCGTGCAGGTCCGTCGGCCGGGGTTCGACCCGAAGCCGCTGGACGAGGTCATCCCCCTCAAGGACGGGGACAGCCTCCAGGCCCGATTCCGGGTGGCGGCGGGAGTCCACGCGGCCTTGGCCTATGTGAACGGGGCCGGGCAGTTGGAAGTCCTTCAATCGTACCCGGCGCGGGACGAGGGGCACGAGGCCGTCTGGCCGGGGCCGGGCGAGGGGACGGTCCTCGGCCCGCCGACGGGGACGGAGTTCCTCTTCGTATGCGGTCGGACGGACCGGGTGCCGACGGCGGAGGAACTCCAGGAGGCGTGGGCGGCGGGCACCGACTGGCCGGCGATGGAGCCGACGGACAAGTTCCTCCGCGTCCAGCCTGGGGCGATCTCGGTGGAAGGTGCCGGCAACCGAAGTCTCAACAAGAAGGTGCCGTTCCCCGAGACCGACCCGATCCGCCGGCGGTTGGAGCAGTTCCGCGGACGGTTGAAGGCATTCCCAGTCCTCGATGGCGTGGCGTTCCGGCACCAGTAACTCGACAGCACTCGAATCCTCCTCACTCCTCCTGAACGGGTCAGAACCATGAGCGGACTTCGCACCATCCTGCTGGCGGTCGGCTTCTTGATAACTCAGTCGCCGGTACTCGCGCAACCACCGGCGGGCGAGCAGGCGAAACTCCGGGATGTGGCCGGGGCGAAAGCGGACGCCCTGATCCGCGAGGGCAAGTTCGCCGACGCGGTCGCGCCAGCGACGGAGTGCGTGAAGCTGTCGAAGCAGATCGACGGGGCGAAGCACTGGCGGACGTTCGATGCCGAGCAGCGGGTGAAACTGGCCGAGGCCGCCAAGGGGTTCGCGGCGGACAAGCAGAAGAAACTGGTGGACGCGATCACCGCCGAGGAGCAGGCGAAGAAGCTGGAAGCGACCAAGCCGGCAGAGGCGATCAAACTGGCGGAGGCGGCGCGAGACGGCTACCGCGATGTGCTGGGGGAAGAGACGTTGGAAGTGGCCGGGATGTGGGAGCTGGTTGGGCAGATCGCTTTCGATACCGGCAATCCGAAGGCGGCCTTAGACGCGAATGAGGCAGCGCTAAAGATCCGCCGGAAGATACTGCCGGTAACGCACCCCGGTCTGGGCCTGTCGCTATACCTCCTTGGCTTGATCCAATCCGCGTCCGACGACAAGAAGGCGGCGGTGGCGAGCTACAGGGAGGCCGTCAGCATCTGGAAGGCCAGCTTGGGAGAGAATAACCCACTCATCGCCATGAGCCTGAACAACCTGGGAGCCGTGCAGAACAAAATGCGGGATTACGAGGCGGCGAAGGCGAGCTACACCGAGGCCCTGGCCATCCGCCGCAAGACCCGGCCCAAAGACCACCCCGACATCGCCACCAGCCTGAACAACCTGGGAGACGTGCAGCTCGACCTGAGGGAGTACGAGGCGGCGAAGGCGAGCCACACCGAGGCCCTGGCCATCCGCCGCAAGGCCCTGACCAAAGACCACCCCGACATCGCTGGCAGCCTGAACAACCTGGGGAACGTGCAGAACAAAATGCGGGATTACGAGGCGGCGAAGGCGAGCTACACCGAGGCCCTGAACGTCCGAGGCAAGTCACGGCCCATAGACCACCCCCACGTGGACAACAGCCTGAACGACCTGGGAGAAGAGAAGCGCGACCTGGGGGAGCTGGAACTGACCGCGAAGGGGACTTCACCTGACGCGACCGCGAGGCTCGGCGAGGCCCTCGCGATCCAGCGAGGCGAATCGACCCGCCTCGCTGGCAGCCAGGCCGAGGCCGAGCAACTGACGACG
>JBBQML010000575.1:0-3995 GCA_038328885.1 Verrucomicrobiota bacterium
CCCCACATGCCATCCGGTCCGATCGCCGAGATTCACGCCAGCACCCGGCTCTGTGCCGTCTACGGGCAGCCGATCGGGCACTCGGCTTCCCCGGCGATGCAGAACGCGGGGATGGCGGCGCTGGGGCTCGACTGGCGCTACGTGGCTTGCGAGGTCCGCCCCGACCAGCTCCGCGAGGCCCTGGCCGGGGCGGCGGCCATGCGCTTCCTTGGCGTCAACCTCACCGTCCCGCACAAGCTGCACGCGGTGCCGTTGATGGACGTTCTCGATGACTCGGCCCGACGCTGGGGTGCGGTGAACACCGTCCGGTTCGAGGGCCGCGAGGCTGGCGGAGCCTGGCGTCCGCTGGGAGAGCTGGAACCTGAAGCTGTTGAAACGGTGCGCTCGCACGGGTTCAACACGGATGCCGATGCCATCGTGCGCGCGCTGCGGGTGGATCTCGCCATGGAGCCCCGGGGTGCGTCCATCGTGCTCCTCGGCGCCGGTGGGGTGGGTCGCGTGACGGCATTGCGCCTGGTTGCCGAGGGGGTCGGAACGCTCTGGCTGGTCAACCGGACTCTGGAGAAGGCAGAGGAACTCCGGCGGGAGATTGGGCGGCTGTACCCCGGCGCGGCAACGCGCGTGGAGGTCGGCTACCCTGGCGGTGACGGGCCGGTGGACGTGGTGCTCAACGCGACCTCGGCGGGCCTGAAGGTCTCCGATCCGCTGCCCTTCGATCCCGGCCGCTTCTCGCTCTCCCGGGCGAGGGCCGGCTATGACATGATCTATCGTCCGGCCGAGACGCCGTTTCTGGCGGCCGCGAAGGCGGCCGGCTGTCGGACGGCCAATGGGCTGGGCATGTTGCTGTACCAGGGGGCCGCCGCCCTCGAGATCTGGTCCGGTTGCCGGGCGCCGGTGGAGGTCATGAGACACGCGCTCCGCGAGCACGTTTACGGAAGGCCCCTGTGAATCTGGCCGGAACCCCGACGGCTCTCCTCCTCGGCGTTGCCATACCCTGGGGTGCGGCGGTGTTCGAGGCGCGAACCTGGGCCGAATTGCCGTTTCACTTCTGGACCCTCACGTTCCTCCTTCTCGGCGCTGTCGTGGGGAGCTTCCTCAACGTCTGCATCCACCGGATGCCGCGGGGGGAGAGCCTGGTGCGGCCTGGCTCGCATTGCCCCCACTGTGGAGCCGCGATCCGTTGGAACCAGAACATCCCGATCGTCAGCTGGCTCCGGCTGCGCGGGCGGTGCGGCTCGTGCGCCGCGCCCATCTCGCCGCGCTATGTGGCGGTCGAGGCCCTGACGGGTCTGTGCTTCGCACTGCTGTGGTGGACGTACGGCCAGGCCGGGATGGTCGTGGCGCTCTCGTTCTGCGTGTTCGTGGCCGGGCTGATCGTGGCAACGTTCATCGACCTCGAGCACCTGATCATCCCGGACGAGATCACGCTGGGCGGGGCGGCGGTCGGCATCGTGCTCGCGGTGATCGCCCCGGGGATTCACCAGCAGCAGTACGTCTGGCCGGCTCTGAGATCCGCGGGAATCGGCGCGATCGCCGGCGCGGGGATCGTGTTCGGGATGCTGGAACTCGGGAAGGTGCTGTTCGGGCGCCAGCGGGTCCGGTTGCCGGCCGGGGCCCGGCTGGTTTTCACCGAGACAGACCTGCACCTGCCGGAAAGCGTGCTGCCCTATGAAGAGATCTTCTACCGGGTCAGCGATGCGCTGACCTTCCAGGCGAGTCGGCTCGAGTTGGTGGATCGCTGCTACCGCGATGTCACGGTCCAGCTTCGGCTGCGGGCCAACGTCCTGCGCATCGGGGAGGAGGAGGTGGAAGCCTCCAGCGTGCTCTGGATGGAGGGGTTGACCGACCAGGTCACGGTGCCGCGGGAGGCGATGGGGTTCGGGGACGTCAAGTTCATGGCGGCCATCGGGGCCTTTACGGGCTGGCAGGGCGTGCTGTTCTCCCTGCTGGGAAGCTCGGTTGCGGGGCTGTTGATCAACGTGGGCCTTATCGCCGTCGGCCGAAGGCATTGGTCCACGCGGATTCCGTACGGCCCCTACCTGGCGGCGGCGGCGCTGTTCTGGGTGCTGGGCGGGCGCGGTTGGTTCGGGTCCTGGTTCGGTCTCCCCCCGTTTCCCCGGGACTAGAACGTGGAGAAGCGGAACTTCCCGTCGAATCCTGGCAGTGCGTGGTCCCCTGCGGCCTGGAGTTCAACGAGGGGTTGGAGGGCCTGGGCGGCACTCGCGCTCGCGAGTCGGGGGACATTGAGTTGGCGGGCGAGCGTTTCCTGCCGGAAGAGAAACGTGACTTCGGGCCCGGCGAGGTTCTCCTCGCCCGATGAGGGCATGCCGCCGAGGAGCACCCGCCCCAGGTGGACCACCATCCGGAACCCGGGGTTGGCCCGGTCCTGCAAGCGGCGCAGGTCGCGCAGGGCCTGCGCCACGAGTGGAAGGGTTCCCTCGCGAACGGGCCAGTAGGCGAAGAAGCCGTCGCCGAGATACTTGTTGATCGTGCCGCCGGTGTCCTCGACGACCTCGTTGCACCGGCCGAACCAGCCGCCCACCAGTACCGCCAGTTCCTCGCCATTGAGACTTCGGGTCAGGGCGGTGGACCCGATGATGTCGGCGAGCAGCAGCCAGCAGGGGAGTGAGCGCAGGTCGGCCTGCGTCTGGTCGGCCGCGGTGGCACCCTTGGCGACCGGGTCCAACCGCGAGGCCAGCTCGAACGTGAGCTTGAACGGCCCCACCTGGATACGGTCGCCGGCGCGGAGTCGGGTCGGCTGGCTCACCCGGCGCTCGTTCAGGTAGGTGCCGTTGCGCGAACCCAGGTCCACCAGCCAGTATTCACCCTCGCCCTGCGTGTGGATGGTGGCGTGGCGGCGGGACACGCGGTCATCGACGAGAACGATGTCGTTGGCGATGGCACGTCCCAGCGCGCAATTGCCGGTGACCGGGACCGGGGGTGCGTCCTCGCGACGTAGCAGGGCCGGGGCCAGGGGTTGATCGCTCATGGCAACTCGAAAGCGGACCGCCGCTCCGATCGTAGGGGGTCCTGGGAGCCTTGGCGACTGCGCCGAAGGCCGGGGCTCGGCGGGGGGTGCATCCATGAGTTGTGGGTGACCGGATACCAAAGCGCCGCCTCGCCGGGCTCCTCGGCGCACTCCAAGGCGCGCCGCCGCTTTGGTACGGTCCACCGCACCGGACAACCTGTGGATGCACGGCTCGGCGGGTGGTGGGCCGTGGGCGGCTTTGGGCTTCGCCGGGCCGGCCGGTGTCGGCAAACTTCGCGCCATGAGCCTGCCGTCCGATATCCGGGTCATCGGCGTGACCTGGTACCTGCTCCCGGTGCAGACCCGGGTTCCGCTCAAATTCGGGACGGAAACCCTGCGTCACGTGACCTGTCTGCGGGCGAGCGTGCGGGTCGAGGACCGGCAGGGGCGGATCGCCGAGGGCTGGGGCGAGACCCCCTTGAGCGTGCAGTGGGGCTGGCCCTCGAACTGCCCCTGCGAGCCGCGGCTCGCGGCCATGGTGGAGCTGAGTCGCCGCGTGGCGAAGGCCTGGTCCGAACTGGGGGAACACGGGCACCCGATCGAACTGGGATGGGACTTTCTTGAGAGCGTCCTGCCGTCGATCTGGACTCGCCTGAACGCGGACCTGGCCGGGGGAGCGGCGGTTGGGACGGGGGAGCCGATGCCCTGGTTGGCGGCGCTCATCTGCGCCTCCGCCTTCGATATCGCCCTGCACGATGCGTACGGGTGTGTGGTCGGGCACCCGGTGTACACGCTTTACGGACGCGGCTCTTTGCGGCGGGACCTCGGAGACTTCCTCGCTCCTGCGGAGGGCGCGGCCGTGGATTTCCGCGGGCGGGTGCCCGCGGATTACCTGCAACCGCGACAGGATCGACTGCCGGCCTGGCATCTCGTGGGGGGGCTGGACCCGCTCGATCCGGCTGACCTGCGCGGGGACGAGCCCGCGGACGGTCATCCCGTGCTGCTCGGTGACTGGATCCGGCGCGAC
>JBBQML010000576.1:0-3990 GCA_038328885.1 Verrucomicrobiota bacterium
GGGCACCCGCGCGATTTCTTTCCGTGACCTCCTCACGATGTCGGGCGGTTTCGAGTGGCATGAGAACGACGGCACCCTCCCGCCCAACACCGAGTACAACGCCTGGGTCGTCTCGCCCGATCCGGTCGCCTGGCTTCTGGCGCGTCCCCTGGTCGCGGCGCCGGGCACCACGTTCAAATACAACACCGCCGGCACCCACCTCCTGTCGGTGATGCTCACCAGTACGCTCGGCAAACCGCTGGCCGATTTCGCACGCGAGGAACTCTTCAGGCCCCTCGGCATCCAGCGCCAGCTCTGGGAGACCTTCCCCGACGGCACTCCCAACGGTGGATCGGGGCTCCTGCTCCGGCCCCGGGACTTCGCCAAGATCGGTGCGCTCTGGCTTCAGCGGGGGGAGACCGGGCGGAAGACGCTTCTCGACCCTGGCTATGTGGATGTCGCGAGCGCAACCCGGTTTGGCTTGAACAATCCGCCGGCGCCGCTCAGCGGCTATGGCTACGGGTACTCGTGGTGGATCGCCCGGACACCGCACGGCGACGGTTTCTTCGCCTGGGGTTTCGGAGGCCAGTTCATTTTCGTGGTCCCGGCCCGGGCCCTGGTCGTGGTCGTCACCACCGAGTGGCGCAACGCGGCCGAGCTCGGGCCGCAGCTCGAAGCCAACGGCCTCGATCTCATCGTGAACCACGTTCTCCCGGCGGTCCGCTAGGCAGAGGGTTGAGCAGGGCCGCCGGGGGTGTTTGTCGCTGCTTCTGCTCACCCTGCTCCTGCGCTCGTCCTCCTGTTGCCGCGCCGAACAGGCCGGGCATGGCAGCATGGCCGCTCGCTGCTCGTCTCCGGGGAATTGGCTAGGCGAACCTGGGACTGGCGACGGTGAACTTTATCTCCAGCCACGGTTCAGCCACCGCGGTGCGTCGCGGATCAATTTCACTTGTCCGATGCCGAGCGTGCGGAGACTCCTGCAGAGCGGCAAGATTCCAATGATTCTGAGCCGTGTCGGCTGGTCGTTGTCATATGATGTCAAACGAAACGCACCGGGTCGAAGGCGTCGACATCCGGGTGTATTCGGCGGCCAAGACGGTCGCGGACTGTTTCAAGTACCGGAACAAGATCGGGCTGGACATTGCGCTGGAGGCGCTGCCCCACCGCCGCGATGGATGGAGTATCCGAGCCTGCTCGAACTTCCCCGTTGGTCGTCCCGACCACGGCGAGCCGCGCGATATGTGCAAGGACAAGAAGGCTAACCTGGCCATCATTGCTGGTAGCGTGGGGCACTGAAATCCGTGATCTGCAGCGCTAGCCGCGGCGCAGTTTCGACCCGGGAGTAGGTGCCCGATCACGGGACCCTTGACCTTGTACTACGGTCCAGGGTGTAGGTTGATTGCAGCATGAACGGATTGACCGTCGGAGAGCTCGCGCGTGAGGCCGGGGTACACAGCGAGACGCTCAGGTACTACGAGCGCCGCGGACTTATTCCACCTCCTCCCCGCACCAAGTCAGGGTACCGGAAGTACCCGCTGGAAACCGTCCGACGGGTTCGTTTCATCAAGCGCGCTCAGGCCCTGGGATTCACCCTTGAAGAGGTCAAGGACCTTTTCGCGCTGAGAGTGCAGCACACTCGCGGTTGTAAGGCAATCGAATTCGAGGCCGAGAAAGTCATTGCCCGAGTCGCGGAACGAATTGCAGAATTGGTCAAGATGAAGGCCGCCCTCAGTCGCCTCGCCCGAGCCTGTCATGACCGGGAGGCGACGGGGGAATGTCCAATATTGAATGCGCTGGATGAGCAGGATTCCATGAAGCCTCCCGAGATCGAGCTGGTCTATTTCCACGGCTGCGCCCAAGTGGAAACCGCCCGAGCGGCGCTCAAGCGAGCGTTGGAGGCGGCCGGACTCCCAACAGAATGGCGAGAGTGGGACCAGGAGGCGGAGCACGCGCCGGAATGGATTCAGGCCTACGCCTCTCCAACGCTCTTGATCGACGGCCTGGACATGTGCGGACCGGGCAGCACCATCGACGGTCGGTCCTGCCGGATGAGATTCCCGTCCGCCGAGGAAATCACGGCGATGATCGAGCCCAGACTGCGTCGATGACCCCGCTCCACTACGCCGCTCGCTCCCTACTCCGGCGCCCCGTTCTTGCGACCGTGGCGTTGACGACGCTGGCCCTGGGGATCGGTGCGAACACCGCAATCTTTTCCATCATTGACGTCGTGTTGTTGAAGCCCCTGCCATTCAAGGATCCCGGCCGCCTGGTGATGGTGTGGAGCACCGCCCCCAACCAGGGCCTTTCGGAGGGCTTCTCATCCTATCCGGATTTCCACGACTGGCGGGAGCAGGTCAAGGGATTTGCCGGGCTCGCCGCGTTCTGGACCTTTCCCAATGGAGACGTGAACCTCACGGGCGGAAGTGAGCCACAGCGCGTGTCCGTCGCTCGCGTCACCCCCGGCTTCTTCGAAGTGCTCGGCGTCCCCCCACTGCACGGGCGCACGTTCCAGGACGAAGAGAGTATCGTCGGGAATCATCGCCGGGCCATTCTGAGCTATGCCCTGTGGCACGACCACTTCGGCGCCGACTCGACGCTCGTCGGCAAGAGCGTCATGGTCAACGGATTTCCCTACACCGTCGTGGGAATCATGCCGCCAGCGCTCGCCGCTCGCAGCGTGCATGTGCTGGGCACCGATGTGCAGCTCTGGCGCCCCCTGGTGCCCGAGGACAATCAGACCGGCGGCCGAGCGTCGCGCAAACTGCGGGTGGTCGGACGGCTCGCCGATGGCGTGACCATCCAGCAGGCTCAAGGCGAACTCTCCGGCATCGCCACTCGTCTGGCGTCGACCTACCCGGAGTCCAATCGGGATGCGGGTATCCACCTCGTGCCCCTCCGTGAGCAAGTGGTGCGCGATGTTCGGCGCGGCCTGGTGTTTCTGCTTGCCGCGGTGGGGGTCGTGTTGCTGGGGGCCTGTGCCAACGTGGCAAACCTCCTGCTCATCAAGGCAGCCGCGACTCGAAAGCAGGCAGCGGTCCAGTATGCACTCGGGGCATCCCGGCTCCGGCTTTCGGGTCAGGTCTTGCTGGAGAGTCTCCTCCTCGGCGGGGCCGGTGCGATCCTTGGCGTCGTGCTGGCGTACTGGGGGGTCAAGGTATTTGTTGCAACCGGTCCCGCCGAGATTCCGTTGCTGGCCGACGCACGAATCGACGGAACCGTGCTCGCGTTCACTCTGGTGGCCACGCTTGTGACGGTGGTGCTCGCGGGCCTGCTTCCATCCTGGCGGTCCGGGCGACCGGAGGTCTCCACGGTTCTCCGGCAGAGCGCGAGCCGGTCGCGCGGACGAGATGACCGTCGACTCATGCGTATCCTGAGCGTGGGACAGATCGCCCTCGCCATGGTCCTGCTGACTACCGGCGGCCTGCTGGTGCGCAGCTTTCAGGCATTGCTCCGGGTCGACCCCGGCTTCGATCCGGACCGCGTGTTGACCTTCCAGCTCGAACTCCCGATGGCCACGACCTATCCGAGTCAACCAGCCCGGGACGTGTTCTTCGAAGCCCTGCGTCAGCGGGTGGCCGGGTTGCCCGGAGTGCGCGGCACGACACTGGCCAGCGCTCCGCCGCTCGAAGAGGAGCCGTCCACTTTCGCCTTCACTCTTCCTGGTTCGTCCGATAACCGGGTGCTGCGCGCCAACCTTCGGATGGTCGCACCCGACTATTTCGCCCTGCTGAGCATTCCGATCCTCAAGGGAAGGTCCTTCCAGGTCACGGATATTCGCGAAGGCCCTCGCGTCGTGGTCGTCAGCGCGGCGGTGGCGCGCGCGGCATGGGGAGGAGCTGATCCGATCGGCAAGCGTATGACGGTCTTCTCGAGCCAGGAAGCTGAGGTGATCGGCATTGCCGGTGACGTGCGAACCGGCGGACTGGATACCGAGGCGGCGCGAACGGTCTACATGCCGACTTCGCAGGGCACCTACAATTTCATGACGGTCCTCGTGAAGAGCCGGAACGA
>JBBQML010000577.1:0-3989 GCA_038328885.1 Verrucomicrobiota bacterium
GGGTTGGAGGGTGGGGAGCTCGGGGCGGAGCGGTCCGATCAACCGGCCGTCGATGGCACCCTCCTCCTTGATCCCGAAAAGATCGACGCGTACCGAGTTGGTGCTGAACGCCTCATGTTGGGCGATGACGTTGGTGGCGCCGCGAAGGAAGGGCAGGGCGGTGTTGGCGGATGGGAAGAGGTGGTTGTGGACGTAGCGCTGCGAGGGGTTGGTGGGGTTGAAAAAATTGGCGCCGAAGTCGGCGGAAGGCTGCAGGGGCATGTGGCAGTCGTTGCAGTTTCGTTCCGCCTTGGGGGGGTAGTAGAACGAACGGGCGCCGTGGCCGGCACCGCTCAAGAGGAATGGGTCGTAGTGGTTCTGGCCGCGCAGCCACTCCTTGTAATGCGTGAGTTCCCCCGGGAGGTTGACCTTGTGGCACGACCCGCAGAATTCCGCCTCCCGCATGAACGGCTTGAGGAAGGTCCGGTTGTGAAAGGCCGGCTTGGCCTTCACCAACTGGTTGTTGATCCACTGCAGGGCCCGGTTCGTGGAATAGGCGAAGGGGTAGTGGATTGGTTCGTCGATGGTGTAGTCGGCGTTTCCCTCGTTGCTGTCGATCGAGGTGATCGCGTGACAGGAGGTGCAGGTGATCCCGGCCTGGGCGGTCGGGTGGTTGGTCATGTCGAAGTGCGGGTCGTCGAAGGCCCCGCTGAAGAACGGCACCGGATCATGGCACCCCGCGCAGAAGCGCGACGCCTTCACGCTGCCGTCGCGCTGGAAGCCGACCTGGCGGGTCTCGTTGACGCTGAAGAGGTAGAACGGGTTGTTGAAGGAACTGAACCGGTGGGAACTGTGGAACCAGCTCCGGTAGACGTCCTCGTGGCACTTCATGCAGTACTCATCGAGCATCATCGTTTGCGCCGGGATGAAGTTGCCCGTGGCGGTCTTGGCGTTGGACGGCGCGAAGTACTTCCGGCCTTCCTTCGAGGCGAGTTGGCTCTTCTCCGGGTGGAAGCTGTGGAGGGCGACCAACGCCAGGACGGCGACCCCCACCGCACCCGCCCAGACGACGCCGACCCGCCATCTGATGCGGGGTCCAGCCAACCGGTGGAGCAGGTACAGCCAGACGCACAGTACGGGGGTGATCACGTGGGCCCAGTAGGCGACCGAGCGCCACCGGGGGTCCTTGAGGCCGAGGTTCTTGAACTCGAAGAGGTCGATGCGGGTCAGCGCGACGCCGGTCACGAGCACGATGATCCCGACGAGGAACAGGGCGTACCCCACCCGCACGGCGCGGCGGTTGGGGCGGTCCCTGGCGTTGACCAGGTGGACCACGCCGAAGGCCAGGAAGGGCACGATGAACAGGAATCCGAGGACCAGATGGACTCCGAACATCACCTGGTAGAAGTAGTTCTGGTAGAGCGCGGGTCGATTGAACCACTCGAGGAACGTGATCGAGGAGAGGTAGGCCGAGTTCGCCCCCAACAGGGCGAAGAGCGCGAAGACGACCAGGAGGACCACGCGAAGGCGGGGGCCTACGGCGCGCACGTACTTCCGTCGCGGTGCGGGTGGCGTGGGCGTGGGTTGGGGCTGCGGCGCGGAGCTCATGGCACAAAAAGCCCCGGGGTTGGAGAGGCACAGCGCGCCCTGGTCACCCCGGGAATACCCGACAACTATGCGCGGTGATCCTGCCGCCAGAGGGGCTTTGGGGCGAGTTGCGGTTTTGCGGGGGTGGATGGCGGTTTTTGCGGGGTGAATGGCGCACCCAATTTCGGTAGAGAATCCATTGAAGAAGTGGTCCTTTCCGGCTCCCGATTCCGGATCGGGAACCGCGAAACACGCGAAACACGCGAAACACGCGAAACACGGGAAAAAGGGAGGGAACTGGACCGGAGGCGACGGACAGCCAGCGCTCGATCCTTAGGCATCACCGGGTTGCGCTTGGGTTGGGCGCGGGTTTCACGGCTGGCGTTACCGGCGATTGTGGGGCATGGAAGCGTCCCATGAATCGGACGGACAGGTCCGCACCGGGTCCCGGACGCTCCCGGACGCGGGTGGCGCCCGGGTTTACCCTGATCGAGTTGCTCGTGGTCATCGCCATCCTGGCGATCCTCGCCTCATTGCTGCTCCCCGCGCTCGCCCAGGCGAAGGTCCGAGCGCAGTCCGCCCTCTGCCAGGGCAACCACCGGCAGTTGTCGCTCGCCATGCACCTGTACGCCGGCGATTCCGAGGATCGCCTCCCCTACAATCACGGGGCCAACGGCACGCGGGAGGCCGTGGTGTCCGGACGGTTCGAGAACTGGGCGAACAGCCTGCTCAACTGGGAGCTCGATCCGGGGAACACGAATCTGGCGTGGCTGCGCGCCGGTGGTCTGGGTCCATTTCTCGGGGGGGGTGTGGAGGTTCTGAGGTGTCCTTCGGATCGGGTGCTGAGTCCGATCCAGCGGCAGGCCGGGTGGTCCGCCCGGGCCCGCAGCGTCTCGCTGAACGCCATGGTGGGGAATGCGGGGGAGTTCCTTTACGGAGCCGCCAACACGAACAACCCCGGGTACCGCCAGTACCTTCACCTGGCCGATATCCGTGCCGCTTCCTCGATCTTCACCTTCATCGATGAACATCCCGACAGCATCAATGACGGCTACTTCCTGAACCGCCTCGCGCGGACGGAGTGGGTGGACCTGCCCGGTTCCAACCACGGAGGGGCAGCCTCGGTTTCGTTCGCCGATGGGCACGTCCAGAGTCGGCGATGGCGCTTCCGTTCGACCCGTCCCCCGGCCAAGCCGGACGCGGCGGAGTTGCCCCGACCGATCCCCGCGCGCGAGTCGGCCGATTACGCCTGGCTGGTTGAGCGCACGTCAATGGAGGCTCCGCCGACGGTCTCCACCTATGGCGACTAAGGCCGGTTAGAGAAAATCCCGGAGCACCGCTGGGTCGGTTTCGGCCGCGATCACGAACGTCCGTCCGTCGCGCGACCAGGCGATGGGACGATTTGGGGACGATTTGGGGTCACATCTCTGATTTTGACAATCTCTCTGCCTGGGACCAGGCGCGCGAGCCCGAGGGGAACCGGACCCGGTAGGCGACGAGCCAATTGTCAAACTCGGAGATGTGACCCCGGAGGCCCAACCCCAGAGGCCCATGCGATAAAGCGAAGGTGGAGCCGATGGGGCACACCGAGCATTTGTTGGCTGAGGGTCGTAATGGGAATAAGTACTCGCTGCACACTACGCGGAAGCCTCAACTGCTCGCATTGCCTGGGTCCTTTCTTCGGGAAATCCGGTCAAGCACCGTTCCTTTTCCGCCGATGACGATCTCCAGAGATGTCAAATGCATCAGAGATCTTGGTGCTGGCGGTTCTCGTTGGGGCGTGCCCACTACTCCTTCGAGGCGATGACGCCGTACTATCGGCACCACAGGTTTACAATCGAGTCGTCGCCTCCACGCTTTCCATCAAGGTCAGGACCCATTCCGGCGATCGATACGTTGGAGCGGCGTTTCTCGTCGGCGATTCGACCCGCGCCATCACGGCTTGGCATCTGATCAGTGACGCGGCAGAGATTTGTGGGACGTACTCCGACGGGACGACCGCTCAGGTCCATGATGTCATCGCCTCCAACCAGGTTCATGACTTGGCGCTCCTACGGGTCTCCCGCACAGAACGGGAACCGCTCCCGCTCAATCTCAAGACCCCCCAGATCGCCTCCAGGCTGTACGCCATCGGTTCTCCGCGAGGCTACGACTTCAGCATCTCGGATGGGTTGTTGAGCCAAATCCGGCTCATTGACGGCTTCCCGCAATACCAACTTACCTGTCCCTTTTCTCCGGGCAACAGCGGTGGGCCCGTCGTCAATTCCGAAGGGGAGGTGGTGGGACTCTCGTCCTGGAGTAAGGCAGGGGCCCAGAACCTCAACTTTGCCATCCCCTCCCAGTACCTTGCGGATCTCTGCTCCGGGCTCAACCCCAGCGCCACACCCTCGGCATGGACTCCGGCGGCCGAGATTGCGACCCAA
>JBBQML010000578.1:0-3983 GCA_038328885.1 Verrucomicrobiota bacterium
GCCTGCCATGAGTGAGCACCAAAAGCCCGCAAACGAAGTCCGCCTCGGAACCATCAAGGCTTCCACCTGGCGCAACGAAACCGAGACCGGCCCCCGTTTCAACACCCAGTTCAGCCGGATCTACCGGGACGGTGAACAGTGGAAGACCACGGAGAGCTTCGGCCGCGACGACCTCCTCCTCGTGGCCAAGGTCGCCAACGAGGCCCATTCCTGGATCTTCGCCCAGAGCCGCGATCCCTCGAACCCGCCCGCCGCCGCCCCGGTCCCGGCCCCGAGTCAATCCCCGCCCGCCCGCCCCGCTGGCTCTCAAGCCCCGCGAGGCCGCTGAACGGGGGGTGCGTTTCGGCACCCAAGGCGGTTCCCGCCCCGACTTGCCGATCTTCCGGCGGGGCCGACGAATTGGCCCACCACGCGCCATACCGGTGTGCCCGACCGCCGCGCGGCGCGCCGAGGCCGTTTCGTGCCAACGCCCCCCGCCCCCCCCCAAGGATTCCGCCGTCCGCATTCTGAAGCGACCACCCGCTCCGCTGATGCGATCCCTTGATCCCGCTGCTTCCTTTTCATAGGTTCCGCACGAATTGGCACCCCCAGGGTTACCGGAGACGAGCCTGACATGAAGCCACGCGTTCGATGGGTCTGCGGCCTGGCGGCCGCGGTCCTGCTCTCATTGAGTTCGGGATGCTCGAAAGAGGCGCGGATCGCCAAGCACCGCGAGCGGGCCGAGGAAAGCTACCGCTCCGGCGAGTTCGAGGCGGCTATCATCCATGGGTTGAACGTGCTGCGGTTGACGTCGTCCGACGCACCCACCCTCCGGATCCTGGGATTGGCCCACTCCCAATCCGGTCACCCGGTCCAGGCCTTCCCGTTCCTTCGGCGTGCGGCCGAGTTGCTGCCCGACGACGTGGAGGTCCGGACGAAGCTGGCCAGCATTTACCTGCTGATGGGCGACTACAACCAGGTGCGGACCAATGCCGGGGCGGTGCTCGACCGGCAGCCGACCGATCTGGCGGCCCTCAAGTTGTGGTGCGGCGCGGCGTCCACGGTCGGCGAGGTGGACGAGGCGCTCAAGAGGCTCGAGGGCGTGGCCGACAAGATCTCCGACCAGGCTGCGCTGCAACTCATGCGCGGCCGACTGCACTTGGTGCATAAAGATCTCAACTCGGCTGAGAGGGCCTTCCAGGAGGCTGCTGCCCTCGCCCCGGAATCGACGGAGGCCCAACTGGTCCTGGGGGAGCTGTACTTGAAGGAAGGGAACACGAACCTCGCCGGTAACGCGTTCCAGAAAGCAGCGCAACAGGGAACCAACTCGCTTCACGGTTCGTTCCGCTGGGCAGAATTCAAACGCGAGACGGGGGATCTCGCCGAGTCGAAGCGCCTCCTCGAGGAGCTCGTCCAGGCAAACCCGGAATACTCCGCCGCCGCTTACCGTCTCGCCCAGATTGAGGTCACCGAGGGCCGAACCAATGCGGCCATGGAGCGGGTTCAGGCAATCGTCAAACGCGACCCGACGTTCCTTCCGGCGATCGCGCTCGAGACGCGTCTCCAGTGGATGACCGGCGACGTCAATGGCGCGGTCGCGACCCTCAAGCAACAGCTCGCCCGGTACCCGAGGTTCGCTCCCTTTCATTTCAACCTCGGGCTGATCCACGCCAGAGGGGCCGACCCCGCGAGTGCGGTGGAGCCGTTGGAAAAGGCCCTCAGCCTGGTTCCGTCGGACTCCGACGCCCGCCTCCTGCTTGCGGAGGTGCGGCTTCGCACCCGCCAACCCAAGCTCGCGGTTGAGACCCTGGAGGGGTTGCCCGCCGGAAGCACCAACTCGGCCCGTGCCACCTTCCTGCTCGGCCAGGCCTACACCGCCCAGCGGCGCCTGCCGGAGGCGGTGAGCGCGTTTGCTCTGCTGACCACGCTGGTGCCGGAGGCAGCCCAATCCCACCTGCTCTACGGTCTCAGTCTGGCCCTCGCGGAACGTCTCCCCGAGGCCCGGGCCGCGCTCGAGAAGGCGCTGGCCCTGAACCCACGGTCCGCCCAGTCCCTCCGGCTGCTCGCGGACGTGATCCGCCAGGAAGGGTCGGTCACCAACGCGATCGCCCGCGTCGAGAAGCAACTCGAGCAGATCCCAGATGAGGCCAATGCCTGGGTATTGCTCGGAAACCTCCGGCTCGGCGGGGGAAACTCCACCGGCGCGGAATCGGCCTACCGCCGGGCCATCGGGATCCAACCCAAGAGTGTCGCCGCCCACCAGATGCTGGCCCAACTCTGTGCCGGGACCGGCAGGGTGGAGGAAGCCGTCCGCCTGATCGAATATTTCCTGAATCTCAACCCGGACGACTTCGGAAGCCAGACCCTGGCCGGATCACTCTACCAAAACAGGCTCGGCGCTCCGAAGAAGGCCCAGCAGGCCTACGAGGCGGCCCTCAAGCTTCAGCCAAACGCGCCGGCGGTGGCCAACAACCTGGCCGTGATGTACGCCGAAAGCGACCCGGAGCGCGCCTTCGCGCTGGCGCAGCAAGCGAGCCGGGGGGCCCCCGAAAGCCCCGAAATCAAGGATACCCTCGGATGGATCACCTGCCAGCGCGGCGATCCCGTGACCGGGTTGGTCCACCTTCAGGACGCGGCAAAGCAGCGGCCATCCTCGGGCGAGATCCAGTTCCATCTGGGCATGGCCCTTGGTTGGGTCGGCCGGGAGCAGGAGGCAAGTGAGACGCTCCGGCAATCGCTGCGGTTGAGTCCGGAGTTCACCGGGCGGTCCACGGCAGCAAACCTGGTCCGACTCCTCAGCCTCCCCGTCGAGACGGTCGATGCCGGCCAGCTCGAGTCGATCCGGAAGGATGCAGCCGACCTCGCTGACCATCCGTCGATGGCGATCCGGATGGCCCGCCTCGAGGAACGCCAGGGTGATCGGCTCCGGGCGGTGGCCAGGCTCACCCCGCTCGTGCAGAAGCATCCGGCGTTCTTCCCCGCCGCCGTTGACCTCGCGCGTCTGTACTCGCTGACCGCCGAGGGGCGCCCCAAGGCGCTGGAACTGTTGAAGAAGACCTACCAACAGCTCCCGAATGAGCCGACGGTGGCGATGGCCCTGGCCGAAGCCCTGCTGGCGGCCGACGACGCCAAATGGGCCTTCAGTGTCCTCGATCGCTGGCGGAACGACCGCGCCGGTGATCCGGCGTTCCTGTTCACCCTCGCCCAGGCCTCGTTTGCCAGTGGCGACGCCCGCCGATCGCGCGAGCACGCCGAGGCGGCGCTCCGGACCTCGACCGACTTCCCCGCCGCAGCCCAGGTCCGGACCTTCCTCGAAATGGTGGCGCTCGGAGAGAAACCCAAGGGGGATACGGGAAGCCTCGGGCGCATCCAGCAGGTCCTGGCCGCCGACCCGGAGAATCTTCCCGCTCAGCTGGCGCTCATCGCCCATTACGAGAAGTCGAATCGTCCGGAGAAAGTCATTCCTCTCTGCGAGACGCTGCTGGCGCGGCATCCACGCTTCCAGTCGGCCTCTCTTAAACTGGGCGAGGCCCTCTACGCGCACGGTTTTTCGCTCGCCTTGCTCGAGCCGGCCAGCGCCAGAACCGCCCTGAATCGGGCGCTGACACTGAACGCCCGGTCGACCAATGCCCCACAAGCCCAACGAGTCCTCGCGAGCCTCCCGACTTCGGACCTCCCCCCGCCGGAGCCCTAGCACGTAGTCCTCGTGGTGACACGGCGCTGTTCAGAAGGCCCCCTCCTCTCGGAGCCGCGGTGGTGACACGCCGCATTCATTGGCTCCTCGGGGTTGCCCTAGCACGTAGTCGCCGTGGTGACACGGCGCTGTTCAGAAGGCCCCCTCCTCTCGGAGTCGCGGTGGTGACACCTCCTCTCTACCCACAGAAAATCATTCTAGACATATCGCCCCCGGTGCGGCAGGGTCCGTCGCGTGCTCGATGCGGTACGCATTAGTGGACGCTGGGTCTGCCGCCATGTGCTGGATCGGCTGACAGCGCGCTCGACCG
>JBBQML010000579.1:0-3982 GCA_038328885.1 Verrucomicrobiota bacterium
ACCGCGGTTCTCCAGAACCGCAGCGCGTGGCCACGCGACCCGCGTCAGAATCGACTCCCACGCGCCACCCGCGCACCACCCGCTGCGCCTCGGGAGAGGCGCGGTCCGGCATCCCGACTCCTCCCCCGGACCGCGGTTCTCCAGAACCGCAGCGCGTGGCCACGCGACCCGCGTCAGAATCGACTCCCACGCGCCACCCGCGCACCACCCGCTGCGCCTCGGGAGAGGCGCGGTCCGGGGCCGGAGCCGTCCCGCGTCGATCACAACGTTCGACCCTCTTCACGGGCGGGGTTCGATCGGTTCGCCGGCGCCCCGCCCGCCCCGCGGACCGCGAGGACCCCGCGGACGCAGGCGGCCGGATTCCATGGCTTCCTGGAGTTCCTCGAGCATCGGAGCCAACTCGGCCTTGGTACGTGCCGAACTGCCCGCGTAGTACGCCTTCAACCCGAGTTTGGCGACCCGTTCCCGCGCCTCGTCGGTCAGCACCGGGGATGGCCCGGCCAGACCCGATCCCGGAGGCGGCGCCCCCCCGTCCGAAGCCTCCGCCTCCGCCATCGCGCTCCGGGCTTCCCCGAGGCGGCGCATCGCGTCGTCGATCGTGCGCTGGCGCTGGCCCGGCTCGAGCCGCTCAAAGGCGTCGAGCATCTGACGGAAACCCGTCGGTGCAGTCGACTCCACGAACGCCAACTGCTCGGCCTCGGTCATCTCGGCGAGCCAGACCTGCCAGAGGCCTTGCAGGCGGGCCTTTTGTCGCTCCTCCGCCGGCAGGCCGTTCAGGAGTTCCGCGAGGCGCCGGAGGGCGCGGGCGCGGGCCGCGTCATCGAGTTGCCCGAGCGGGGTCGCTTGAAGAAACCGCCCCAGGCCCTCGGCGCTGGGGCGCGTGTGCCTCGCCCAGTGGAAACCACCAAGGGCAAGACCCCAGGCCACCACCACCACCACCGCGGCCCCGATGAGAAACCGGCGTCGCGGCGGGACGGTCATGGCTGGCCCCCGGCGGCCCCGGCGGCCCCGGCAGACCCCCGCGGCAGGGGATCCTCGGCGGCATCGAAGAAGCCGATGAACATCTCGTCCCACGACTGCAGCCCGAAGCGCACGCGCTGGGTGGGATCCGGGTTGCCGGGGCGGGCCGCGGAATTGTCGAAGGCGCCGCTCACCAGCAACCACGTCCCCGCCGGCACCCGGCGTGGCTCCGCGAAGCCGTACCCGTGCTGCCACTTGAAATCGTACCGGGGAACATGAAGAAGGGTCTCCCGGGTGCCGTCGGGCAGCAGCAACTCGTACCGCATCCATTTCCCGCGGACGTGCATGTGCGGCGCAAGGCCGTAGATCGTCGACGACCGGGTGAACGCGCAGGTCGCCAGATGTCGGGACTCCGCGTCCCCCGGGGCAATATCGACGTCGTAGTTGTCGGCCCTGAGCACCCTGGCCTCGCGGGGTTGGGGCCCCGGGGCGAGGTAGAACGCCACCTCGGTCTGATCGGTCTGTTCGGATCCGCAGGTGGTGTAGTGGACTTCCAGAGTTAACTCCGCGCCCGCCGGCAGCCGACGGGCGACGCCGGCCGGGAAGCGTGAGGGCGGCGAACCCGGCGCCCAACCGCAGAAATGCAGACCATTGCCGCTGCCGTCGTCCGGCGCTCCGGGCCACTTCAAGTAGAGGATTGCATGGTGGACGATCTTGCGGTTGCCCGGCCGGATGTCGGTGCCGGACACCCATACCTCGTTGGTGAACGGGTTGGCCAACCGGATCAACCGGTACTCCAGGACGCCCGTTGCCGGGATGGTCTCGGGTTGAGGCAGGCGAAGGACGACATCCGGTTCCCCCATGGGCCAGTCCGGCAAGGGTGGCAGGGGCTCGGTCAGCGGGTCCGGCCCCTGGCCACGGGGCGCCCCTGCCCTGGCCCAGCGCAACAGGACCTGCGTTTCCTCCCGACTCAGCGAATGGGCGTTCATGAACCGGCCAAAATCGGGGTCGGGGTCCCAGGGAGGCATGCGCCGGGTGAGGAGCACTTCCTCGATCATGGCGGCGTTGTTCATCACCCTCGCATGGGCGTCCATCGCCCACGGCGCGATCGCGCCCTCGCGGTGACAGGGCACGCAATGCTGACGCAGGATCGGTCCGACCTCGGTGGTGTAGGCGGGAATCCCTTCCGCGGACGACCCGGGGACGAAGCTCAGCCGGCAACCCCGGGCCGGTGTTCGAGCCGTCGTCACAGGGCGTCCTTCCAGGTGCTCGGAGAGGGCCTGACGCAGGAAGTGCTCCCGCGCGGTGGGACGTTCACCGCCCTCCGCGAACTGGTCGTCGATCGCACCCTGGTAGAAGATCCGACGGCTCTTGAGGTCGATGGCCACCACCTCGGCGGTGCGCTCAACCCCCAGCGCGAGGGCGACGGCTTGCTTTGGATCACGGAGGTAGGTGAGACGGCGCAATCCAAGCTCATCGGACTCCCGCGCCGCGTCGGCGGTGGAGTCGCCGGGGTAGCTGTTCACGATCCAGCACGACACCCCCTGGGCGCCGAAGCGCCGCTCCACCTCGCGGAGTTTGCCGGCGCTCTTGCGAGCAATGGGGCACCCGGTGCCGGTGAAAAAGAGAACCACCACGCGGCCCGACGCCCGGTAGAGTTCGTGGTCGCGCCCGCCGAGATCGAGCAGGCTGAGATTGGGCACCTCCCGCGCTGCGGATCGCGCCGGAAGTGACGGGACCGCCACGGACAGCAGGAGCAGCAGTGGAAGCAGCCACCGGACGCAATGCCGGCCGGAGCCCGCGCGGGCAGCAGGGGGGAAGGGGTGAGCCATGATCAGCGCAACAATGCGATGGGAGCGTGGCGTCGGTTAGCCTCGGCGCAAGCCCTGTTTCCTGAAGATCCGCGGCGCGGGTTGGTTGATCCTGCCCACCTGCTACCTCGCACAGATCGTTATCACGGCGGCGGTGCTGCGGGAACCTCGAAGCGGACGCGAGGCGAAGCCCCGTGGAGAAACCGCTGCGAACGAAGGATGACCCGGAAACGAGTGAGAGGGGTTGGTGCGCCCGACAGGAGTCGAACCTGCAAGGAGTTACCCACTAGAACCTGAATCTAGCGCGTCTGCCAATTCCGCCACGGGCGCAACCCAAACACCTTGGCGACCCACCGGGGCCACCGTCACCAAAGACCGTTACTGTGTGCCATCAGCGCGACGCCGCGCCGAGACCCGCTCTGACTAATCGGCCGCTGGCTTCACCGCAAGGTGAAAATCCCCCAATCACATCATCTTGAGCAACGTGTCCGCCATGTCGGAGGGCGTGATCGCCACCCCGATGCCGGCCTCCCGGAAGGCTTCGATCTTCGCCGCCGCGGTCCCTTTCCCGCCACTGATGATCGCCCCGGCGTGCCCCATCCGGCGTCCAGCAGGCGCCGTGGAGCCGGCGATGAAGCCGGCGATCGGCTTGGTCCCGTGCGCCTTCACCCAGGCGGCGGCCTCCTCCTCACCCGACCCGCCGATCTCGCCGATCATCACGATCCCGTGCGTGTCCGGGTCCTCCATGAACAGGCGGATGACATCGAGGTGGGACGTCCCGTTGACCGGGTCGCCACCAATCCCGACGCAGGTGCTCTGACCGACTCCGCGGCAGGTCAACTGCCAGACGGCCTCGTAGGTGAGGGTGCCGGAGCGTGAGACCACACCGATGTGGCCCTTGCGGTGGATGTAACCGGGCGAGATCCCGATGCGACACCCACCCTTCGAATCCGGTCCGTCACCCGGCGTGACGATGCCTGGGCAGTTGGGACCAATCAGGCGCGTGCGCGCTCCCTGCAAGGCACTCTTCACCTTGATCATGTCCACCACCGGGATTCCCTCGGTGATGCAGACCACCAGATCAAGGCCGGCATCGGCCCCTTCCAGGATCGCGTCGGCGGCGAACGGGGGCGGGACGAAGATGGCGCTGGCGGTGGCCCCGGTGGCGCGCACCGCCTCACCCACCGTGTCGAAGATCGGCACGGACTGCC
>JBBQML010000580.1:0-3978 GCA_038328885.1 Verrucomicrobiota bacterium
CGCGCGGTCGTGTCGCGGACCAGTCGGAGGATTTCGTTCTGCCGGCTCAACCGGTCTGTCGAGCGGCTGAGCAGGTCATGGATGTCCGCGCGACGCGAACGTTCCAGGGATTCGAACGAGCGGACGATCTCCGCTTCCCCACACTCATCGAGGGCGGTCTGGACCGTGTTGCGGAGGTCGTCGAGATCGACCGGTTTGGTCAGGCAGAAATGGGCCCGACGGGGACCCTGCAATGCCCCGATCTGCTCGTTCACCTCCATGGCGCCGCTGATGACCACCACGGGGACATGCGGCATCGCCTCCTTGAGTTCGGGCAGGTAGTCCAGCCCGAGGTCGCCGTCGTCGAGGATGTGATCGAGGATGATGAGGTGGGGCGCGACCTTGGCGAGCACGGTCAGGGCTTCGCGGCCGGTGCGGGCCCGGGTGATCTCGTAGGCGGTGAGCGCGTCTTCGTAAATCTCCGCCTGGAGGTCGTCGTCCTCGATGACGAGGATGCGCGGCTTTTCCATGGAACGACGGAAACCTAGGACCATCGGGGCGGGTCGGCAAGGCGCGGGGTGCTCGCCCACGTTGACGGAGGTCAGGCGCGGGTTACGGTCGGCCCGTGATCCGGGGACTAACGCTGATGCTGTGGCTCGGGGTGGCGGCACCGGGAGTGGCGGCAGTTCCCACCCAGCTCATCCGCCCGGATGCCCGCTGGCGTTACCAGACCCTGCCGCACGTCCTGTCGGATCGTTGGTCGGGCTGGGAGACGGCTGGCTTCGATGATTCGGCCTGGCCGGCGGGGCCGGCGGCTTTCAGTTCTGGTTATTCCTCCTACCAGCAGGGGGCAACCGACCTGCCCGCCTGGACGGCTGACGGTTATCTCCGGGGGTTGCTCCTGCGGCATGAGTTCGTGCTGGAGGACCCGGCCGGGGTGGTCTCCCTGGCCCTGCGGTTGGAGTACGAGGACGGCGTGGTGGTCTGGCTGAATGGTGTGGAGGCGGTCCGGATCGGCGTTCCGCCGGGCTCTCCCGGGGTGGGGGGGACTCCCCCGGCATATCACCCGGCCGGTGAGGCCGAGCTGATCGACTTGACGGCGCAACTGGCGGGCCTGCGGAAGGGCACCAATCTCCTGGCTCTCCAGGTTCTCGATGCCTCGGCCACCGGGAGCACGCTGTTCGCCTGGCCGGAGTTGCGGGCGAACTTCACGCGCGGTCCCATCGTTCAGAACGTCTCCGACGGGGCTGCCACGGTGGTGTGGCAGTGCCTCGAAGCGGTGACCGGGCGGGTGGAAACCCGGCCGGTGGGCGAGTCGGAATGGCGTCGGCTGCCGACGGTGTCACCCGCGCCCCGGCAGGCCGTCGTGATGGGGGGCCTGGAGCCGGGGACGGCGTACGAGTATCGCGTGGTGCGGGAGGGCCCCGGGCGCGAGGTGACATCCGAGCAGTCGGTTTTCCGCACCCTGCGGACGTCGGGGGACCTGGACTTCGTGGTGGTGGGTGACACCGGGGCTTCGACGGTGGCCCATTACGAAATCGCGACGGCCATCGCCGCGGAGCGCACCGACCTGGTGCTCCATCTGGGGGACATCGTCTATCCGAGCTTCACACCGGGTCGTGTCGACCTCCGGTGCTTCAGCGTGCAGGAGGCGGGCTTCCGCACGCAGCCCTGGTTCTTCACTTTCGGCAACCACGACATCTATAGCGGGGAGGCGCCGTTCCTGGACTCGTTCGCGCTGCCGCGGAACCCGCAGACCGGCACGTCGCATTACTATTCGTTCGATCACGGGGACGCGCACTTCGTGTGTTTGTTCGTGCCCGGGTGGTGGTACTCGCAGTTGGGAGTGGTGGGTGCGGACGGTACGCGAAGCGCGCAGTACCAGTGGTTGACCAACGATCTGGTCCGTACGACGAAGCCGTGGAAGATCGTCTTCTTTCACCAACCGATGCGTTCCTCGGGGCCGCATGGCGCGCAGGACCGTGACCTGGACGGGGTGTTGGAGGTGCCGCAGATCCGGGAGGCCCTGCTCCCGGTGCTGACGCGCCATGGGGTGCAGTTGGTGCTCAACGGCCACGACCACGACTGGGAGCGATTCGCGCCGACGGACGGTCTCCATTGCGTGGTCAGCGGGGGTGGTGGGGCATTCCTCTACCAACCGGTCGAGCGCGACGCGGCCAGCGCGCAGTTCGTGTCCCGCAGCCATTTTGCCAGGGTACGAATCCGTGGGGTGGACCTCGCTGTTGAGGCGGTCACACCGGGGGGCGAGGTCTTCGATCGCTTCTCGATCCGGCGCGCATCCGGGCCCGGCGACCCGGTCCAAGTGGACGCCCCGTGGCATTCGATGGCCCTTCCCGCTCCCGGGGTGACGAACGGTGATGGGAATTGGCTCGGGGAGCTCTTCGACCTGCCGGGGGAGGGGAGGGCTGGTGTCAGCACGGGGCAGGCCAATCTCGGACGCCTGCACGCGGCGGTCGATGAGCAGGGCATTCATGTCGGTTGGCGTGATTTGATGCTTTGGCCGGATCAGACACTGGCGGTGTTCGTGGCTCACGCGGGGCCCGGAGGGGTGTCCGGACTGTTGGGGGTGGGGAAGGCCCGGAACCACCCGCTGGGGGCGCTGCCGATCGAGTTTGCCGGTGCCCGTCCGTCCCTGGTGCTGCTCCTGGGGGACGAGTTGGCGGACGGCACCTGGCCGGAGTTCGCCCGCCCCTCGACCTCGACGAGCCCGGCTTTGGGGCAGGGTGCGTTCCGCCTCGATGAGGATCTGCTGCCGGTGCCTGCGATCCGCCTGCGACAATTCAACCGCTCGCCCGAGGTGGGGGGGGTGGCTGGGGAACAGAACGCGGATTTCGTCCGGGTCACGCTGCCGTGGTTGGCGCTGCCGGGCAGCGGTCCCGGCGATATCCTGGGTGTGGCTGCGGTGGTGTTGCAGCCACAACTCGTTGGCGGATTGCCGGTGCTCGCGATCGATGCAGGGTTTCTGGCGACCGAGCGTCACGACGGGCCGGGTGGGCAGATCCGCCTGGGTATGATCCCCTTGCGCCTGGTCGGTTCAACCGAAGGCGTGGATCCCGACCTGGACGGGCTCACCTCGGCGGAGGAATTGGAGGGAGGCACCGACCCGTACCGCGCCGATACGGACTCCGATGGTCTGCCGGACGGCTGGGAGGGGCGCCACGGGCTCGACGCCCGGGACGCCTCGGGGACCCAGGGGGAACTCGGTGACCCCGATGGTGATGGCTACACGAATGCGGAGGAGTACGCCTCCGGCACAGACCCTTCGGTTGCGGCCACGGGATGGGAACTCTCGGCGCGCCCCGTGGCTGGCGGTGTGGAAATCGGTTGGCCGGCGATGGTGGGGCGTCGGTATGCCATCGAGCGGGCGGAGGGGTTGCAGGCTGGTTTCCGGGAGATGGCCTGGCCGGGGTTCCCGCGCCGGGCCGCAAGCCCGAAGGAGACGGTGGTGCTTCCGCGGCCAGGGGAGGCCGCTTGGTTCCGGGTGCGCGAGGTCCGCTGAATCCGAATTCGGCTCGCCCGTGAGTCCGCTCTTGTCAGGGGTCGGGGGTTCTCCGGACAGTGGCCCATGAATTTCGCGCGGCGCAGGGCGGTCCGGGGGTGCCGGGCCGCGGTCGGCGTTTTCGGGTTGGCGCTCCTCCTTCTGGTGCCATCCGCGGGTGTGGCGCAGGAGTCGTCGAGTGACGACCAGCAACTCCGCGAGGAACTCGAGCAGGTGCGGCGGGAGATCCAGGCCCTGCGCGAAGAGAACGCCCGGCTGAAGGGCGTGCTCGGTGGCGCCCCCGCGGCAGCGCCCATCCCCGCCGCGGCACCTGTCGCTACGGGCGTGGCCCCCGCCTCCGCCTCCGCTCCCGCATCTCTGCCAGGAGCAGGCGACGCCGTTCGGGCCCAACCGGCTGCGGGCGGGCGCGTGATCGTGGTCCCTGCTCCCCTCGAGGAAGGAGCCTCGGTTACCGTGGAGGAAGTGCTCGCGGACTATGC
>JBBQML010000581.1:0-3969 GCA_038328885.1 Verrucomicrobiota bacterium
CTTGGGACGCCGACGGGGGGGGCTGCCCGGGTTGGCTCGATTCGGTGCGGGGTTCGCGCGGATCGGCCGCCGATCAGTCGTCATCGTCGTGTCCCGGAGCTGTTGACGAGGTTGGTTGGCCGTTGCGAGGGGCGGCTGGGGACCGGGGCAGCCCCGGCACCAGCGGCCAGACCGACGCACAGCACGAAGGCCCAGGTCCGCTTCATGAGATGGTTCAGGAGGCTTATGACGAACAAGGTAGTTGCCGGCCGTCGCCTGAATCAAGCAGGGGAAGCAGGGCTCATCCGGGGGAGCTTCCAGGTAAGCGCTGGTAGCTGGCCTTGAGCGTTCCTAGAATCAACCGCATGAACCCCGCGACGGTCCATCGGTTCCGCCCTGCCCCGTCGCTGGCTCCGCAACCCCATGGGATCTCCCCGCCTCGTTCCTCCCTCCTCACCGTGATGCGGCCACCGGCTTGGATCGCCGGTTTGCTCCTCGCACTGTCGCTGCTCGCGCCGACGGTGCGCGCCGGGTCCAGGCAGGCTGCGGCCCGGAACGTCGTGGCGCCGGATTTCCAGGTCGCGTTCGCGGTCGAGGAATACACCGCGACGGACGTCGGTGCGCCGGCCCTCCCGGGGGAGCACGATCCCGGTGGCCGGGGGCTTGGACGTGACCGGCGGCGGCAGGACCATTGGCGGGACCGCCGATCAGTTCCAGTTCGGCTGGCACGAGCAGGTGGGCAACTTCGATCTCGAGGCGCGGGTAACCGACGTCAGCGTGCCCGATCCGTTTGTTCACGCCGGGCTGATGGCACGCGAGAGCCTCGAGCCCAACGCCCGCTTCGGCGCGGCATTCGCTTCTTCGGCTCAACTGGGCTGCTTCTTCGAGTCGCGCACGACGGCCGGTTCGGCTTCCACGACGGCCGCACCACGCGCCGGGTTCCCCGCGAACCTCCCGTTCGCCTGGCTGCGATTGCAGCGGAGCGGCAACACGTTGATCGGCTACGCCAGCCTGGACGGCCAAACCTGGATGCAACTCGGCTCGGCCACGTTCCCCAATCTACCCGCCCGTCTTCACCTGGGCTTCGCCGTGACTGGCGACAAGGAAACCGCGACCGCCACCGCGCGCGATGTATGGCCTGACCAATGTGATCGGTGCTTACAGCAACACCCTTCCCCGCGGCGGCGGCACGGTCCGCCTCCACAACAACGCCAAGGCGATCCGCCTCCAGGTCGGCTATTCCGACCAGCCCCCCTGGCCAGCCGCCGCGGATGGCGCCGGGAACTCCCTGGTTCTGGCGCGCCCGAGCTACGGAGAGGGCGACGTGCGGGCCTGGGCCGCGAGCGGGCTCCGCGGCGGTTCGCCGGGGACGCCCGACCCCTCGGTTCCGTCACCGGGGACGGGCGTCGTCATCAACGAGTTCCTCGCGCACACCGATGATCCGCAGACGGACTTCATCGAGTTGTACAACCGCTCGAACGCCCGCGTGGATCTCTCCGGTTGCGTGCTCTCCGATGATCCGGCGACCAACCGTTTCCGTTTCCCGCCCGGCACGTTCGTCGAGCCGCGGTCCTTCGCCGCATGGGACCAGGTCCAACTCGGTTTCATGCTGCGATCCGCTGGCGAAACGATCTACCTCGTCAGTTCCAACCAGACCCGCGTGCTCGACGCCGTCCGGTTTGGCGGCCAGGAGAATGGCGTCGCCTCCGGCCGTTCGCCCGACGGCTCGGACACGATCCGGCGCCTCACCCAGCCCACGCCCGGCCTCGCCAATGCCCCGTGGCGCCAGGAAGCGGTGGTCATCAACGAGCTGATGTACAACCCCATCTCCGGCGACGATGACGACGAGTACGTCGAACTGTTCAATCGCGGCAGCGAGTCGGTCGATCTGGCCGGCTGGCGCTTCGAGGACGGGATTGACTTCACCTTCCCCGCCGGCGCCCGCCTGCCCGCGGGCGGTTACGTCGTGGTGGCCAGGGACGCCGCACGGCTCATCACCCACCACGCCGCGCTCACCGCGAGGAACACCTTCGGCGACTACGGCGGATCCCTGGGCAACCGCGGTGAACGCGTCGCCCTCTCCAAACCCGACGAGGTGGTCGGCACAAACACCCTCGGTGTCCAAAAAACCAGCCTCATCCACATCACGGTCTCGGAAGTACGGTATGCCGAGGGGGGGCGCTGGGGCCGGTATGCCGATGGGGGGTGGCTCGAGCCTGGAATTGATTGACCCCAACGCCGACCCACTCCGGGCCGCGAACTGGGCGGACAGCGACGAGTCGTCCAAGGCGGGGTGGACGACGGTTGAGTTCACCGGGCGTGTGGACAACGCCAGCGGAACCGCCAACCGGCTGCACGTCAGTTCCCTTGGCGGCGGCGAGTACCTGGTGGACGACCTCGAGGTGTTCCGCGCCGGAAGTACGAACGTGATGAACAACGGAGACTTCGAGAGTGGTCCGACCGGGTGGGT
Organism: Verrucomicrobiota bacterium; assembly: GCA_038328885.1. Taxonomy (GTDB): domain Bacteria; phylum Verrucomicrobiota; class Verrucomicrobiia; order Limisphaerales; family CAIMTB01; genus CAIMTB01. Next base: position 2,450 of record JBBQML010000581.1, read on the forward strand.
GTTCAGCGGTAACCACAGCCGGTCGACGGTGGTCACCGCCGGTGCCGCATCAGGGGCGGCCTGCCTGCACCTCGTGGGGTTGGGGGACGGCGACACCGGCCCGAACACGGCGCGCAACACGCTGCGCGCGACCATCGCCAACAACTCCACCGCCACGCTCCGCGCCAAGGTCCGGTGGCTGGCGGGTTGGCCGCAGGTTCTCTTCCGGCTGCACGGCAACGGCCTGGAACTCGCCGCGAACCTCACCGTGCCGCGCCAACTCGGCACCCCGGGACGCGCGAACAGCCGGCGGGAGGCCAATGCCGGGCCGGCCATCCACGACGTCACCCACTACCCCCCGCTGCCAGCGGCGTCCGAGCAGGTGCGCGAGGTACCCAACCCGCCGGACATGCCGTTCATCTCACCGCAGACGGTGGACGAAGGATCCGTGTTCCACCTGGTCGTCGTGGCGACAGATCCTGACACGCCGCCCAGCCCGGTCCGCTTCATCCTCGAGTCCGGCCCGGTGGGCGCGCGAATGGACGCGACGACCGGCGAACTCATCTGGCAACCCACGGAGGAGGTCGGCCCGACCAACGCCATCTTCGTGGTCGGCGCCACCGAGTTGGACCCGCCGTTCCAGACGACCCGCCGGACGTTCAGCGTCCAGGTTCAGGAAGTGAACATCCGGCCGGTGCTGGTACCGATGGCCACCCAGTTCATCCGAGAAGACTCCGTCCTGGCGGTGCGCGCCCAGGCGTCCGACCCCGACCTGCCGGCACAGAATCTCAGCTTCAGCCTGGTCTCCGGCGCTCCGACGGGGATGACCATGGATGTTCCCTCCGGCTGGATCCTCTGGGCGGTGGACGCCAACCATGGCGCCAGCACCAACGACATCGTCGTCCGTGTGGCGGATGACGGCCCGGGAGCCATGAGCGCCACCCAGACCGCCCGCGTCGTGGTGATGCCGCAACCGCACCTGGTCCTCAGCGAGATCATGTACCGACCGAGAACCAACGTGACCGAGTTCGTCGAGGTGCTGAACAACTCCACCAAGGCAACCTTGTCGCTCGCCAGCGTGAGGCTGACAGGCAGCGGGCTCGAGTTCGAGTTCGGTGGCGGCTTGCGACTTGCGCCGGGTGAGAGGGTCGTGGTCGTGCGCAACCTGGCCGCCTTCAAGGCAGCCTACGGCACCGGCGCCACCGTCGCCGGCGAGTGGACAGGCACGCATAACCCGGGCGGCGATACGTTGCGACTCATCGGTCCGCTGGCAAACAAACCCAACGAAGTGCTCGACGAAGTCGGGTTCTCGGCGGGCGCGCCCTGGCCCGCTGCGGCCAACGGCGGCGGCGGCTCGCTCCAGTTGCGCGACGCCCTGCAGGACAACTCGCGGGTGGCCAATTGGGACGCCGTCCCCGGGCTGGGAACCGCCCAGTCGAGCACCCTCCTGATCATGACCAATTCCTGGCGGTACCACCAGGCGGGCGAGGACCTCGAAACCGCGTGGAGCGCTCCGGACTACAACGACGCGAGCTGGCCGG
>JBBQML010000582.1:0-3968 GCA_038328885.1 Verrucomicrobiota bacterium
GTGTGCCGTCCCAGCATCGAAGCGGCGAGGAGATCCTCCGCGGAGTGGCCGCCTCCCCGGGAGTCTGCCGCGGCCGGGTTCTTGTTCTGGACGATGAGCATCACGAGATCGTCCGCCGGGAGGTGAGCGAGGCCGAGGTGGACGCGGAGATCGCCCGGTTGGAAGCCGCGCTGGTCCAGACCCGTCAGGAGGTGCAGGACCTGCAACGGCGCCTGGCCGAGGCGATCGGCAGCAAGGATGCCAGCATCTTCGAGGTCCACCTGCTGATTCTCGAGGATCCGGTGCTCCTGAACGAGTCCGCCCGCCGCATCCGCGAGGGCCGTTTGAGCGCCGACGCCGCGTTCGGGGAGGTTGCCCGGCAGTACGTGGAGATGCTGGGCTCGGTGGACGACAACTTCTTCCGCGAACGCGCCGCGGACATCAGGGACGTGACCCAGCGGGTGGTGAATCGCCTCGCCGGCCGGGGGCGGCGCGAAGGAATCCCGCCGTTGACGGAGCCGGTGGTGATCGTCAGCCATGACCTGAGCCCGTCGACAACCGCGCAAATGGATCGCCGGTTGGTGCTGGGTTTCGCGACGGACGTCGGCAGTCGGACCTCCCATACCGCGATCCTGGCGCGTTCTCTTGGGATACCGGCGGTGGTCGGATTACACGAGGCATCGGCCAGACTGCGGTCCGGCGACGCGGTGCTCCTCGACGGCCACACGGGGACCATTTTCCTCAATCCGACGGACCAAACGCTCTTCGAATACGGTCAGTTGGCCCGGCGGCGGGTGCAGTTCGAGGAGCGGTTGCGGGAGATTTGCGACCAGCCCGCGGTGACGCTCGACGGCGCCCGGGTGGTGTTGTCGGCAAATCTGGAACTCGCCGAGGATGTGGGCGCGGTCCACGAGTCCGGGGCCGAGGGCGTTGGGCTGTTCCGAACCGAGTATCTGTTCCTGCAGCGGGACGGTCTCCCCGACGAGGAGGCCCAGTACGCGGCCTACCGTGTCGTGGCGGAGGCGGTGCAACCCGATGCGGTGATCATCCGCACCCTCGACATTGGTGGGGACAAATTCACGCCGCACCTGCCCATGCCCAAGGAGGTCAATCCGTTCCTGGGCTGGCGGGCGATCCGGTTCTGCCTCCACCAACGGGAGATCTTCCGGACGCAGTTGCGCGCGATCCTTCGGGCCAGCGCCCACGGGAACGTGAAGCTGATGTACCCGATGATCTCAGGCGTGGACGAAGTGGTCCAGGCCAACGCCCTGCTTGCCGAGTGCCGGGACGAACTGCGCCGGGCCGGGGTGGCGTTCGACCCCGAGATGGAGGTGGGGGCGATGATCGAGATCCCCTCGGCGGTGATGGTGGCGGATCACCTGGCTGCGCATGTGCGCTTCTTCAGTGTCGGGACCAACGACCTCATTCAGTACACGTTGGCGATCGACCGCCTGAACGACCGCATCGCGCATCTTTATGAGCCGACCCATCCGGCGGTGCTGCGGCTGATCCGGATGACCGTGGACGCCGCCCATCGGCACGGGTTGTGGGTGGGTGTCTGCGGGGAGATGGCGGGCGACCCGGTGCTGGTGCCGCTCTTGCTGGGATTCGGGGTGGACGAGCTCAGCGTGGCGCCCTCCGCCGTGCCGCGGATCAAGCACCTCGTCCGGCGTTGCCGTCTCACCGAGGCGCGGGAGCTGGCTGACTGGGCATTGAACCAGGCGACGGGGGCGCCGATCCTGAGCCGGGCCCAGGAACTCGTTCACCGGCTGGTTCCCGGTCTCTTCCCGGAATGCGACGAGGCGGGTCCGATCGCACCGCCGCCGCCCGCACCCACTCCATGAAAGCCCTGATCCTGGCCGCCGGTTACGCGACACGCCTGTACCCGCTGACGCTCACGCAGCCCAAGCCACTCCTCCCGGTCGCCGGTCGGCCCATGATCGAGTACGTCCTCGACAACCTGATCCCGGCCGGTGGCATCGACCACGTCTACGTGGTCACCAACGCGAAGTTCGCCGGCGACTTCGAACGCTGGTCCGCCGGGTACCGCCGCCGCCAGGAGGCCTTGGCGTTTACCGTCGTGAACGACGGCTCCACCGACGACACCAACAAACTGGGTGCCATCGGGGACCTGCACCGGGTGCTGGTGGAGGAGAAGGTGGACGACGATCTGATCGTGGTGGCCGGGGACAATCTCTTCAGCCAACCCCTGACCGGCTTTGGCGAGGCCTGCCGCACTCACCGGACCCCCGTGCTCGGCATTTACGATACCGGCAGCCTCGACCTGGCTCGGAAGTACAGCACGGTGGAGACCGACGCCGACGGCCGGATCCTGAAGTTCGTCGAGAAGCCGCCGCAGCCGGTGACGACGCTGGTGGGCATCGCCCTGTATTTCTACCCGCGGATGGTTCTTCCCCTCATCCACCAGTACATCGCCGAGGGCAACAACCCGGACCAGCCGGGCAGGCTGGTGGAGTGGATGGCGCCGCGCACGCCCTTCCACACCTGGCAGGTGCCGGGCCTGTGGTTCGACATCGGGTCCAAGGACAGCCTCGAAGAGGCGAACCGTATCTTCGCCCCGCGCAGGTGAGCTGCCGAGCCGGCCCTATTTTCGCCCCTTGACGGCTCCGGCGATTGGTGTGGGGTTCGATGTAACCCGTTGCTGGACAGTTTTTAAGGACCCCTGTTCGCTCCTTTCAAGGACTTGACAGCCGCTCTTCTACGCGAAAGTTTCATGTCGGTTAGCGTAGGGAGGTCTCTTGTTCTGTAATGGAGTAGTTCGACGTGAGCATGAAATCGTTTTGTGGCGTGGTCGGAGGGAGCCTCGTGGCTGCCTTGGGGGTTTTCGCGGCTGCACAGACTGTCGGGGCCCGTGCCGCAGATCAGACCAGGCCGGTGCCTTCGGGAGCGGTTCGAGCCGGCGCGGGTGCGTATTTCACGATCACCTTTGTCGACGGAGCGGACGCCGCCCTCACCGGGGAAGCGGATCGCGCGTTCCGGGCGGTTGGGCTGTTACCGGGTGAGTTGCGGGTCACGGAGGTTGTCAGCGGCGGGCCGGCAGTCCGCCCCGGGCGTTTCGATGCCGGGATCAGGTCGGAACGAGGGTTGCCCGTTGGGGGAACGGCGAGCCGATCCATGGATTCCCTCCTGAGGGACTGGAGCCTGACCTCGTTTGATCCCCTGGGTGGGGCAACCGGGAGCACGACGCAGCCTGATTCGGGGCCTGACCTCTCGACCGTGGGGGTGGGGGTGGTGGTCTCGGTGCTGGGTTGCTGGCGGTGGCTCATGCGACGGCGTCCCGCCACGATTGGTTGAGTCGACGCGGGGCGGCGGAGGGCGTCGCCGCACGCGGAGGCGGTTCCGATCCAACGGAACCCTTCGGAAATCCGGGGTATTGGCCTCCGGGCTGCTTCGCCTTTAGCCTAGGCGCGTGTCGCAATTCGAGGAACAACTCGAACGGCTGCCCGCACTCCGCCAGCTCCGCTTGCCGGACCTCTGGCAACAGGAGGCGGTCGCTGCGTTGCGGGCCGGGAGGGATGTCGTGGTGCACGCTCCGACCGGAGCCGGCAAGACGTTGATCTTCGAATTGTGGTCGAACGAGGGCCGCGGCTCTGGGCAGTCGATTTACACCGTGCCGACGCGTGCGTTGGCGAATGACAAGCTCGCCGAGTGGCGCGGGCGTGGCTGGAACGTTGGGATCAGCACCGGGGACCTCGCCGACAACCTGGAGGCGCCGGTTTTGGTGGCGACCCTGGAGACGCAGAAGAGCCGGCTCATCCGTGGTGACGGGCCTCGGTTGCTGGTGGTGGACGAGTACCAGATGATCGGGGACCCCGACCGGGGGTTGAACTACGAGATTGCCATCGCGCTGGCTCCGGCCCGGACCCAGCTCCTGCTGCTCAGCGGCAGCGTGCACAACCCCCAGCAGGTGGTCGCCTGGCTTAGGCGGCTGGGTCGCGACGCGGTGGTGGTGCGGCATGACGAACGCC
>JBBQML010000583.1:0-3964 GCA_038328885.1 Verrucomicrobiota bacterium
CGGAGGCCACCGACAGCTCGAGGTGATCGAAGATCGGCCGCGCGCCCGGATAGGCGAAGGAAAGCCCCTGGAGCTCCAGCGAACTCGGCGCCGTCCCCGGCGCGTGCTCCTCGCCGTCTTCGCGCTCGATGGGCAGGTCGACGATGCTCCCCAGCTTGTCCATCGCGGCCAGGGCGTCGTACCAGGTTTCGATGTGTTTCCCGAGATTCACGAGGGAAGCGACAATGGCACTCACGATGAGTTCGCTCGCCACCAGTTGGCCCAGGGTCAGGTCGCCGTTCAGCACGAGGATTCCACCGAGAGCGAGGAGGAGGGCGCTGGCGATCGCCTGAAGGGTGAAAAGCCCGAGGATCTGGCGGAGCAGGATCCGGAAATGCGAACGCCGGGCCGCGAGATAGCTGCCCACCAACTGGTCTGTCCGCGAAATGGCGAACCCCAGCGCCGACCCGCACTTGAACAGCAAGGGGAACAAGACCATCTGCTCGAACCACCCGGCCACGGCATGCTTGGCATACGACTCCTGGACGCTCGTCAGGATCCCCCGCCGGCCGAGAAGGAACAACACCACCCCCAGCCCGGCCAGGAGGAAGAAATCGAAGATCAGAAGGAATGGATGGTAGAAGGCCAGCACCAGCATGCCAATGCCGGTGCTGAGAATCACGTTGATGGTATCCAGCAGGATGAACGACGAACTTTTCTGGACGGTCACCACGTCGAGGAACTTGTTCACCAACTCCGGTCGCTTCGTGCGGTCCAACGCGCCGTGCTGCAACCGGGGCAACCGATGGGACAGGTCCGCCGCCAACCGCACGAAGATGCGCTGCTGGATCAACTCGACGACGAAGTACTGAACCGCGCTGAGGAGCGCGATGACGAAAAAGAAAAGGAGCAGAACGGCGGAGAGAATCAGCAGGGGCTGCACGTAGACCGCCTGCTGCCCGCCGAAGGAGATGTTGTTCACCACCGCGTCCACGGCGAGCGGACTGGCGAGATAGAGCAACCCACTGACGAGCGAGAACAGACAGATGACCCCGATGTCCGCGCGCTCGGGGCGGAGGAGGGCGAAAAACCGCTGGTGGGGTGGGGCATGAACTTCGGTGGCCATGGCAGTGGGGGCGGAGCCGGGTACGACCCAGCCGAACCCCGAACCCGTCGAACTCTGGCGGTCTTGGGCAGTCGTCGGCGAGCGTGCTTCAGCGGCCCATCCGTGACGTGACTCTCGGGCGCACGCCCGGAAAGCGGCGGAGTTCTAGCGCGGAACCAACTCCACGCAAGCGTTCCCCACGGGTCGGCCCCCGCCCGCGCGAAGACCGCCACGAACGCGGGGGTTTCGGTTGAGGCCGGGAGCACCCCCTTGCTACCGTCGCCCCCCCGATGAACCTGGAGCAGTGGGACGCCTGGCTGGAACGTATCATCCTCGGCCTCGTCGGGGCGGCTCTTGGCGTGGGGATCCTGGCCTTCGGCGGGGTGCGAGTTCGGGAGTTTGTCGTGGTGGAGGCCCTGGTCGCGCTCGCTGCCCTGGTCTGGGTGGTCCGCCTTTGGAGCGTCCGGGAACACCGCCTGCTCTGGCCGCCCCTGTGCTGGGGGGTGCTCCTCTTCGCGGGTTGGGCGGTGTGGCGGACCTGGGAGGCCGACCTGCCCTACGTCGCGCTGGGTGAACTGCTGCGGATCCTCACTTACACCACGCTGTTCCTGGTGGTCGTCAACAACCTCCACCGTCAGGACACCGCCCAGGGCCTGGCCTGGTTCCTGACCGCCCTCGCCACCCTGCTCTGCTATTACGGCGCCTGGCAGTTCGCCTCGAGCAGCAACACGGTCTGGGGCCTGGGGCGCTCGGAAGACTACGTCCACCGCGCCAGCGGTTCCTACGCCAACCCGAACCATTTCGCGGGGCTGATGGAACTTCTGCTCCCCCTGGTGATCACGTCCCTGATCGCCGGCCGGGTAAAACCCCTTGGCCGCGTCCTGCTGGCCTACGCCGCGCTGGTGCTGCTGGCCGGCCTCGCCCTGACGTTCTCCCGGGGAGGCTGGGTGGCCGCGGCGGCGGGAATCGGGTTGGTGCTGCTGACCCTGGCGCGAAACCGCGACTACCGCTGGCCCGCGCTGGTGTGCCTGGCCCTCCTGCTCCTGGGCGGCGCAGCCATGGCCACTCGCAGCAGCATCATGCAGCAGCGGTTGGAGACCTCGCACGATCTCAACCCCCAGGCCCGCAATTCCCGCCCCAACATCTGGCGCGCCGCCTTCGCCATGTGGCGCGACCACCCCTGGTTCGGGGTCGGCCCTGCCCACTTCAACGAGCGCTTCGAGCAATACCGGACGCACTGGGTCCACGGCGACCCCGAGCGCGCCCACAACGACTATGTGGATGCGCTTGCCGACTGGGGCGTCGCCGGCACCGCCGTCATCGCCGTCCCCTGGCTGCTGTTCGCCTACGGGATTTCGCGCACGCTGCGCCAGGTCCGACGGGACCCTTCTTCCATCGAGGTGAAGCGCAGCGGGCGCTACGCGTTCGTCCTGGGAGCCTCGGGCGGCCTGGTCGCCCTGCTGGTCCACAGCCTCACGGATTTCAACTTCCACATCCCCGGCAATGCGCTCGTGGCGGTCACCTGGATCGGCCTGGTGGCCGGTTACTCCCGCTACGCCACAGACGACTGGTGGGTCTCCTCCCGCGTTCCGTGGCGCCTGCCCTGCTCCCTGCTCCTCCTCGCGCTGGCAGGCGCCCTCGGGTGGGACTGCGCCACGCGGGGACGGGAACAACGGCATCTGGTGCGCGCGGACCGCCTGCCCGCCGGCTCCGAAACCCGCCTCGCGGAGCTCACGGCCGCCTGGAATCTCCGGCCCGGCAATGCCTGGACCGCCTACCACATCGGCGAGCTCTACCGACTGCGCAGCTTCACAGGGACCACGGAGTACGCCGACTACGCCACCAACGCCCTTGCGTGGTTCGATCGGGCCCACGCCACCCACCCCTATGAACCCGCCTTCCTCATCCGCGCCGGAATGACCCTGGACTGGATCCAGCGCCCCACCGAGGCCGCCGGGCGATTCCAGCAGGCGCACAAAATCGACCCGGAGGGCCGGATCACGACATTCCACCTCGGCTGGCACGAACTCCAGCAGGGCGACGAAGTCGCCGCCCGCAAGTGGTTCATCAAGTCGCTGGAACAAGGCTGGCCCGTCTACGAACCCGCCGTCACGTCCCACCGGATCCTGGAGGACCGGACCCGCGCCCAGACCGGGCCCACCGCGCCCGCCCCGGCCGCCCCCGCCGCCCCGGCCGCGCCCTGACCTCCTCGGGCCCTTCCTCGCCCCCCGGCCTCAGGCGCGGGCGAGTGCGGGGCCCGCGGTTCTCCGGGCGTTTTCGACAAAGTCCCGGATCAGGCCGATTTCCTCATCGCCTGCGATGGTGTGTTCCTTGGCAATCTCCCGCCAGGCGATCGAGGCCCCCGCCGCCTGGAGTTGTTCGATCTGGCGCCGCACCGCCGCGATGGGGATCAACGGATCCGAGGTGCCGTGCGTGACCAGCAGGCGTTGTTCCCGGGCCACCGGGGAGAAACCCCGGATGAGGTGTTCCGGCTGATGCACGTAGCCGCTGATTCCGATTCCGCCCGCCAGACGGTGGGGATGCCGGAGCGCGGTCTCCAAGGTCATCAGGGACCCCTGCGAAAAGCCGAACAGAAAAATGCGCTCCCGGGCCCAACCCTCGGCCGCCAGCGCGTCCAATTCCGCCTCGAGCAACTGCCGGCTCCGCTCCACGCCCGGACCGGGGTCGCCCGCGTAGTCGTACCACGAATAGCCCCCGAAGTAGTGGTCCGGGGCGTTCAGCAGTCGGTAGTTCAGCCACGGCACGTCCAGGGCTTCCGGCAACCAGCGGTACCCGGCCAGGCTGTCTCCCAGCCCATGGAGCACCAGCATCAACCAACCCGAATCACGCTCGCGCGACGCGACGTTCAGCGAATCCAGC
>JBBQML010000584.1:0-3952 GCA_038328885.1 Verrucomicrobiota bacterium
ATCCCGTGGTCCCACTCGTCGAACCAGACCTCCTCGGTGGCACCGTACATCGAGACGAACTCGTACACGCCGCAGTGGGTGACGAGCGTGCGGAACTTGTCGGTGTGCCCCTGGAACCAGTTCATCATGTACCCGCCGTAGCTGGCCCCCGCCGCCGCCATCCGGCTGGCGTCGATGTAGGGCAGTTGTTCCAAAAGCGCGACGCCGGCCATGAGGTCCTCGAAGACCCGGCCGCCCCAGTCGTGTGAGATCTCGTCGGTGAAACGTTGGCCGAAGCCCGTGGATCCGCGTGGGTTTGGCATGGCGATCACGTAGCCCTGGGCGGCCCAGAGTTGCGGATTCCAACGGTAGGACCAGGAGTCGGTCGCCGCCCCCTGGGGACCGCCGTGCACCCAATAGACGACCGGGTGCTTCCGGGCGGGATCGAAACCCGGCGGTGGCAGGATCCACATCTGCACCGGCCTGCCGCCCGCTCCCGCGAAGGTCACCGACTCGGCGGTGCGCCAATCGAGTTGGGCCAACCGCGCCGTGTTGGCGGTCGTCAGCGCCTGGGGCGCCGGCTGCCCGGGTTGGTGGCGGTAGATCTCGGGTGGGAGGTTCATCCCCTGGCGGGTGAACACCAGCACCCGCCCGTCCCGCGAGGCGGTCAGGCCGCTGTTGACCCCGCCTTCGACCACCCGCTCCATCGCTGCCTCCCCCCGGACCGAGATCCAGAAGATCGGTTTCGTGCCCTGGTCTTCGGCTTCCAGGAACAATCCGCTGCCGTCCGCCGACCAGATGAAATCCTCCACCGAACGGTCGAAGGTCTCGGTGAGGCTGCGCGATTCGCCGGTCTGACGGTCGAGCAACCGGAGTTGCCAGCGATCCGACTCGAACCCCGGCCGCGTCTGCGCCCGGTAGGCCAGGAAGCGGCCGTCGGGTGAGAACCGCGGGCAGCCGTCGGCCGCCGGGTTGGTGGTGAGTTGGCGTCGTCGCCCGGTCGTCAGATCCACGGCCCAGAGGTCGTGGTTCGTGCTCCAGGCCTCCTCACGCGCCGGCGTCGGCGTGGCGGTGTATGCCAACTCCCGGCTATCGGGAGAAAACGCGAACTCATCGCCGGCGCTGAACGTCGATGAGGTGGGCACCGCGTCCCGGTCGCCGGGCGTCAGGTTGCGCGGGTTCCCTTGGGCAAGGCCGTCCCGGACGGGTACCACGAACAAGTGCTGGCGGCGGTCATCGACCCAGGAATCCCAATGACGATAGAGCAGTTGCGTGATGACCCGGCCCTTCACCTGGCTCTTCTCGCGTACCTCCAGTTTCTCCCGGTTGGCCTCGTTCGCCTCCCGAAACGGCAGTTCGGAGAACTCGGGGAAGACGGCCGAGACGAAGGCCACTTGCCGGCCGTCCGGAGACCACACCGGCTGGGTGGCTTCCGTCGCCGATGAAGTGAGTTGGCGCGCCTCCCCGCCGTCGATCGGCAGCACCCAGATCTGTAAGTCGCCGCCGCGGTTGGACTCGAATGCCAGCCAGCGGCCGTCGGGGGACCATCGCGGGTGGCGGTCCTGCTTGGGTGAATGGGTGAGTTGCCGGGGCTCACCTGCCTCCGCGGATACGAGCCAGAGATCGGAGTTGGTCCCGTTGACCTCGAGGTCCGCTGCGGTGACGACATACGCCACCCAGCGGCCATCGGGGGACACCTGGGGATCGGAGAGCCGCCGGAGGGCGAGGAGGTCCTCGAAGTTGAGGCGATGTCGTTCGGCGGCCACCCCGGGCGGGTTCGGTGTGGCCGCCGCCAGGGATGAGGCGACGCCGGCGAATGCCGCGCCGGCCAAGCCGATCCGGAGGAGTCTGCCGAGGGCGGTCCAACGGGTACAAAGCATGGCGCAGCTTGCCCCGCTGGCGGAAAGCCCCGCAAGGGAGGAGCGCCACCTTCCGCATCCCCAGGTTGTCCTGGGGCCACCGGCAATCCAGGATCGCGATCGCCATCGAGAACGAACCATGAAAGCGAACCTTCGAACTCCCGTGCTCCTGACGGTGGTCTTCCTGACCGCGGCTGGCGTGGGGGCGGCTTCCGCCCCCACGGGTTGGAGCCACGCAGCACCGCGCGAGGAAGTCCGACCTGACTTCGCCTACGACCCCCGCGGAGGGCCCGATCGCCAGGGGAGCTTCCTCATCCGAAGCGGAAACCGTGACGGCATGATCGGGTGGTGGAGCCGGACGTTCTCCGTGCGGGGAGGAGGATCGTATCGCTTTCGGAGCCGGCCATGAACTGGATACCTTCCGGCATCTTCGATCACGAGGGGACGTTGCTCGCCCAGGCGACCACGCAGGGGACGGTGGCCGTGGCCGAGGTGGACCTGAACCGCCGGCTGCGTTGGGCCTGGCTGGGCGATTTCAAGGCGGAGTGGCCGCGCCACGCCCCGCCGGAGGTCCACCCCCTTGGCGACCCGGCCGGCCAGGATTGATCCGGGAAGCGGAAACAACCCGGGGGCCGGCCTCGCATCGGCCCGGCAGCCGACCGTCACTTCTTCGCTTCCTCGGGCTTCGCCGCGGGTGCGTTGGTCGCCGACTTGGCAGCCACCACGAGCTCGGCCCCGGTGTTGATGTCCAGCCCGGGGAGCGCGGTCTGCAGCTTCTTCACTCCCTCCGGGGTCACCTTCGACTGCCACAGATAAAGGTTCCGCAGGTGCTTCAAGCCCGTGAGGTGGTCCAGTGCGGCGTCCGTGACCGACGTGCCGTAGAGGTTCAACGAGGTGAGATTTCCCAGCCCCTTGAGGTGCGCGATGCCAGCGTCCGTGACCGCGGTAAGTTCGAGCCCCAGGACCTCCAGGTGGGGGAGCCCGGCCAGGGTCGCCAGGCCGGCATCGGTGACCCGCGTGGTGCCCAACCGGACCTCGATCAGGCTGGTGACGTCCTTCAGCGGGGCGATGAGCTGGTCCGTGATGTTGGTGCCCAGGAGCCGGAGGTTCACTTCGCGCCACGGAACGCTCGGCGCGACGAGGCGTGCATCGATCCCGTTCTTCGCCAGCAGGGCGAGGGCGTCGGCTTCGGCGGGAGCGGCCTTGAAGTCCTTGGGCCGGTCCGGTGCGGGCACGCGCGGCTTCGCCGGGGCGGTCGGCACGGCGGCGACGTCGGGCGCGGCGGCGGCCGGAGGTGGCTCGGCCACGACCGTCGCGCCGTCGGGCCAATTGGCGCCCTCGTTGATCCATTTCTTGACCGTCTCGACCTGTTCCGCGGTGAGCGACTCACCCTCCGGTGGCATCCGGTCGTCGTCACCCTTGGGGAGGACGATCCGTTTGTGGAACTCGCTCTCGGCCGCGTCCCCGGGCTTCACGATGAGCCCGCTTTTCCCGCCCTTGAAGAAATCGGCCTTCGTGTCGAGGCGCAGCTTGGCCTTCTGCTTCTCGGGGCCGTGGCAGTCGATGCAACGGGCTTGCAGGATCGGGGCGACGTCCTTGGCGAAGTCGACCGCGGCGTGCGTGGAGGTCAGGAAGGCGGTCGTGAGGAGTCCAACCGCCAGCGGTACGATTCTCGGCATAGGCATGGACCATCATTGGAGGACTGGCGGACGATTGACAACCCGGACGAAGCGCCTTGCGTGGAGTGCATCGGACTCCAGTGCCCCTTCCCCTGCCATCCCAGGTTGGCCGGGGTCCGACCCGCCGGAGGACGGGTTGCTCACAATGGGCTCGGAGGACCGGCCGCCCCCTGTCACAAGACCAGGCATGATGAACCGGAAGCCTGCCCCTCGGCGTTTCGCCTCGTTGTTTCTCGCCGGTGCCTGGGCCTGGGCGCTGGCCGTGTCCGGCCAGGACGGCCCCCCGCCCTTCGGCCCGCCCGGCGGGCCTGGCGGGCCTGGCGGGCCTGGCGGACCGGGCGGGCCGGGTGGGATGATGTTCGGGCAGGAGACCAGGCTCCTGAAGCAGTTCGACCAGGACTCCAACGGACGCCTCGACCTCTCCGAGCGCAAGGC
>JBBQML010000585.1:0-3952 GCA_038328885.1 Verrucomicrobiota bacterium
ACCTGCTCCCGATAACAGCGGAGCACCTCCTCGATGCCCTCACAGACCCAGTACTCCCGCTGCACCGGGAGCCCGAACCCGCGCAACTTGTCGAGCATCTCGGCGTGGGTCCGAAACCCGATCCCGTCGCAAGCGCCCACCGCGTAAAAAACCGCGCGTACGGGCCGCTTCGCGACCACCCGAGGATCCAACAGCTTGAGGGTGCCCGCCGTCGCGTTGCGCGCATTCGGAAGCGGGTCCTCCCCGGAGGCCACCAACCGCACATTCAGCACCTCGAAGTCCTCTTTCGCCATGTAGGCCTCCCCGCGGACCTCCAGCAAGGCGGGCGGATCCACGAGGTCCAACTGCAGCGGGATGGAGTGCACGGTCCGCAGGTTCACGGTGATGTCATCCCCCTGCCGCCCATCCCCGCGCGTCGCCCCCAGCACCAACCGGCCGTGCCGGTAATGCACACTGATCGAGACACCATCGACCTTCGGTTCGAGGATATACCCAATCTGCCTGCGCCCCAGGATCGCCCTCAGGGCCGCATCGAAACCCCGGAACCCCCCGACGGTGCGTTCGTCCTGCGCCCGGCTCCGGCGTTCCCGATCGGGCTCCTCATCCCCCGTGGGGTGGTCCGATGCCTCGAGCTTCTCCAGCGACAGCATGGGAACCGGGTGGGTCACCCGGACGAATCCCTCGGTTGGCGCCCCACCGACCCGTTGGCTAGGCGACTCCGGGGTTGCCAACTCCGGAAAGCGCCCCTCCATGTCGACCAACTCCCGGTAGAGCAGGTCATACCCGCCATCCGTCACCTCGGGCTTGGCCAGTACGTAATAAAGCCGGTCGTGCCGGCGGATCTCCGTCGCCAGCCGTCCGTGCCGCTCCTGTGCCTCGGCCAGAGTCATGGGCCCACTCTGACCGGACCCAAACCGCCTGTCAGGCTCGCGCACGCCCCCTGCAGCAGTCCTCGTTTCGGCTCCGGCAGGGGCATTCCTGAAGGGTTCCGTTCCATCGGAACGCCCTCGGCGTGCCCTGGGGCTTCCCCCGAGGTCACCTCGGCTCGCTCGCCTTGAGTCGTTCCACTTCGCTCTCGAGTGCCCGCAACCGATGAATGAGCTCCGGGAGTTGCTGCACGGCGATCATCTGACGCTTGGCCTGCCGATCCGGAGCCGCCGGGATCCCAAGCACTCTGCCGCCGTCCGGGATGTCACGCATGACCCCGGATTTGGCGCCGATGACCGACTGGCGGCCGATCGTCAGGTGTCCCGCGATGCCGGACTGGGAAGCGACCACGCTGTAATCCCCGACCCGCGTGCTGCCGGCAAATCCCACCTGCCCCATGACCAGGCAATGTCGTCCCAGCACGACGTTGTGCGCCACGTGCACCAGGTTGTCGATCTTGGTGCCCTCACCGATCACGGTCGCTCCGAGCGCTCCCCGGTCGATGGCCGCATTCGCGCCGATTTCAACATCGTCGTGGATCATCACGTGGCCGACCTGCAACACCTTCAGGTGGCGGCCCTGGTCCAGCACGTAGCCGTATCCATCGGAACCGATGACGGTACCGGCGTGGATGATGACACGCTGTCCGATCTGCGATCGCGGATAGATGACAACGTTGGGAAATAGGCGGGTGTCGTCCCCGATCCGCGTGTCCCGGCCGACGTGATTGCCGCCCATGAGTACCACGCGGGGGCCGAGTTCCACCCGCTCCCCGATCACGCAACCCGGCCCGAGGTGCGCCGAAGGATCGATCCGGGCCGTGGCATGGATCGTCGCGTCGGGATGAATCCCCGCGGGATGCTCGTCCGGGGGGAAGAAAACGGGCAGCACCAAGGCGACCGCCACCCTGGCGCTGGCCACGCGGATGATCACCTTGCTCGTCGAGGTGAACGGCCCGGCCACGAGGATCGCCGCAGCAGCGCTGCGCTCCGCGGCGGCGAAATAGGCTGCGTTGTCCGCAAACGTCAGATCCCCCGGCCGAGCCTGATCGGCGGGCGCCAACCCGGTGAGCGGAACTGACCCGTCCCCAAGAAGTTCTCCGCGAACCTGGTTCGCGATCTGGAGGGCGGTGATGGACATGGAATGGGCGGCTCGGAAGCTCGTTCCCCACTAGCTGACTGGGTTCTCCAAGTCAAAGCCCATCCCCGGATCCCCCGGGCGGAGGCGGGTGGCGCGCTGCCGCGAGCCAGCTCGCCGGGACGGCAGGACCCCCACGGATTGTGCTTTGTGAACAACTTGTCCCCTACCCAATGCGGGTTTGCCTTTGACACCCCTGCGCAGTTCCGCTTCCGTTTTACCGCCATGTTCCTGAAGAACCTGACCGTGTTGGGGTTCAAATCCTTCGCCGACAAAACCTCGCTGAACTTCCAGCGGGGCATCACCGGCATCGTGGGCCCCAATGGGTGCGGCAAGTCGAACGTCGCCGACGCCATCCGCTGGGTCCTGGGGGAGCAGTCCGCCAAAGCCCTCCGCGGTGGCGAAATGGCTGACGTGATCTTTAACGGAACCGATACCCGAAAACCCCTCGGCATGGCGGAGGTGTCCTTGACCGTCGGAGACGTCGAAACCGAACAACTGCGCGCTGCTGGCATCGACCTCGACTACAACGAGGTGACCATCACGCGGCGGGTCTTCCGCGACGGTGGCAGTGAGTACTTCCTCAACAAGACCGCCTGCCGCCTCCGGGACATCCAGCAACTCTTTGCCGGCACCGGCATGGGCAAGACGAGCTACTCGATCATGGCCCAGGGCAACATCACCCAGATCCTGAGTAGCAAGCCCGAGGACCGACGCCTGGTCTTCGAGGAGGCTGCGGGAATCACCCGCTTCAAGAGCCAGAAGAAGGAAGCCCTCCGCAAACTCGAGCAGACCGAGCAGAACTTGCTCCGCATCGCCGACCTGATCCGCGAGGTAAAGCGCCAGATTGGCTCATTGCAACGCCAAGCCGGCAAGGCTCGACGGTACAAGCAACTGATCACCGAACTGCAGCAGCTCGAGACCCAGTTGGCCCGGCACCAGTTCGACGTCCTGCTCCAGGAGATCCGCCAGCGCGAGCTCTACTCGGAGCAACTCCGCTCGGAGATCGAAACGTCCTCCGCCGAGGTCCTGAGGGCGGAGGACGAACTGCTGCAGCTCCGACAGGATCTCGCCCAACTCGAGCATGAAATCAACTCATCCCAGCAACGCGCCACCGAGCTCAAGGGCCAGGCCGACCGCGAGGACAGCCGGATCCACTTCCACGAGGAGCGCCTGCGGGAACTGGACCAGCAGAACGCCCGGGCCCTCGGCGAAATCACCCAGGCCGAGGAACGCCGCACCGTCGCCGAAGCGGAGCTGGGATCCGTCCTGGACCGCCTCGCCGTTTCCGAAGGTCGCGTCGCCGAGCTCCGCGTCACGCTGCAGGACCGCCGCAGCGCCTTGCAGGCGGTGGAGCAGGAACTGACCCAGAAGCAGATCGCCCTCCGCCAGGCCCAGTCGGAGGCCTTTGCCGCCGCCCAGAGCCTGACGCGCATCCGCAACGAACTGACCGCCCTCGACCTCCAGAAGCAGGCCCATGCCACGCGGTTGGAGAAGTTGTCCGCCGAGAAGATCCAGCTCGAGGAGGAACGCGGCCGACTGGAACAGCGCGTCGCCGAGTTCGAGGCCAGCGTGGAGGCGGAGAAGGCCGGCATCATCGCCCAGCGCGGAACGGTCGAGGAACGGCTGGCGCGGCTCCGGGATCTGCAGCAGGACCTTCATCAGGCCACGCAGGAAATGGATGGCCTTGGCCGCCGGCAGGCCGAGGCCCGGTCCAGATTGCACCTCCTGGAGCAGCTCGAAGCCAGCCATGAGGGGTTCTCCAGCGGTGCCCTGGCCGCGCTGCAAGGGAACCATGCGGCCCTGGGCTCGCTCGCCGACCACGTCCGCGTCCCTGATCCGCGCCACATCACTGCGGTCGAGACGGCCCTCGGACATCACCTCCAAC
>JBBQML010000586.1:0-3940 GCA_038328885.1 Verrucomicrobiota bacterium
ATCTGGACCACCTCGCGCCCGGCCTCGGGCTTGTCCGCGAGGTCATCGACACATTTGAGCAACTCCAGAACCGCCAGCACCCGGGCCTTCAGCCCGCGCGCCCCGCGCACATCGGTGAGCAACCTGTCCTGCGCGCCAACCGCCTGCTCGGTGAGCAGAATCGGATCGGCCTTGCGGATGGGAACCTGGAAATGAGCGTCCTTCTTCAGCAGCCGCCGAGCCCCTTCCCACCACTTCTTCCAGTCATCGCGGATGACGTCCGGCACCAGCACCTGCTGGATCTGGTCCGCCGTGGCCTTGCCCTGGAAACTCTTGACGACGATGCGCAACAGGTCCAGCGGGTTGGCGGCAGCCATCTGCCGCAGCGCGGACAACTCCGTTAGCTTCTGCACCAGAATATGGCCTGGTGGGACCGGCTTGAGGGAGTCCGCGGCGAACGCCAGGTCCATGCCATGACCCGCCCTGCCCGCGAAATCGATGGTCAGTCGGCCGAGCACGGGATCAACCCCCGTGATCCGCCCACACCCCCACGCGCGATGAACGCAATATCCCGCACCTTGCAAAGCCAGCAGAGGTTCAACGTGACGGCGCTCCAGCTTCCCGATCGCCACGAGTCTCTCGAGTTCTTCTCTCATACTTGTCTCGCCCGCCGAAAACGTATAGGCAAACATCCGGCGTGGTCTGGCAAAAACCAAGAGAAATAGCTGCCCGCATACTGATCCGGCATGCCGAATCGCACCTTTTTATCGAGGAAGTCATGGAGGCGGAGTTGTCCCACACCCGCCTCTCCCCCCCGGATCGCGGCCTCGTCCAAGAGCTCTGCTACGGGACGATCCGCTGGCAGGCCACCCTGGACTGGCTCGTCGAACGGCGCACCCCCCAGCGACGTCCCCACCCCTCGGCCCTCCTGCTCGCGCGCCTCGGCCTCTATCAACTCTTCTGGCTCGACCGAATCCCCGACCACGCCGCCGTCAACGAAACGGTCGAGGCCGCTCGCGCTTTCGATCTCCCGGCTCAGACGGGTTTCCTGAACGCCCTGCTGCGTGGCTACGTCCGCGAAGCCGATGCCACGCGCGCCCTGCTCACCGAACTCCGCACGTCGGACCCTGCCCTTGGCTGGTCCCACCCCCGCTGGCTGGTGGATCGCTGGCGGCATCGACTCGGCGACGACACGGTCCAGAAGCTGCTGGCCTGGAACAACACTCCGGCGCATGTCTTCGCCCGGATCAACACGCTCAAGACCGATGCCGCCGAGGTGATCGAGGCCTGGCGGGACGAAGGGGTCGACTACGACTTCTGCCGCAGCGACTGGTACCCGGAGAACCTGGTCTTCGAGCTCCGCCGCCATCCCCCGCTGGCTCGCCTCCCGAGTTTCACCCGGGGTTGGTTCTACCTGCAGGACCCGAGCACCCTCATGGCAGCGTCCCTGCTGGCGCCGAAGCCCGGCGAGCAACTCCTCGACCTTTGCGCCGCGCCCGGCGGGAAGGCCAGCTACCTGGCGCAGCTCCTCGACAACGACGGCCGCGTGGTCGCCGCCGAACCCGATCCCAGACGGCGCGAGCGGTTGAGACAGAACTGCCAACGGCTGGGGGCCGATGTCATCATCGCCGACCCCGCCGACGCCCTCGCCCAAGGCCCCTTCGACGCGATCCTGATCGACGCCCCCTGCTCCAACACCGGGGTGCTGCGCCGCCGTCTGGAGGCCCGCTGGCGTCTGAATGAGCACGAACTCGAGCGATGCCAGCGAACCCAACAGCACTTGCTCGACACCGCCGCCGCCCGGCTCCACCCCGGCGGCCGCCTGGTCTACAGCACCTGCAGCCTCGAGCCGGAAGAGAACCGCCAGCGGGTCGAGGGCTTCCTGGCTCGCCAGCCGGGCTTCACCCTCGGCGCCACCCGCCAACTCGAACCGGTTCAGCATGGAGTGGACGGGGCGTACGCCGCGGTCTTGATCGCACCCTGAATCGCTGCGGCGGTACGGTACGGCGGTGGGTGCTGCGGAGCTGCGGTCCCGTGTCTCCGTTCCTCGGGAATCTCAAAGCAGCAGGCTGGCGGCGGCCGCACCGCCCACCGATTCACGAGCGGAAGTCGAAGCTGCCGTTCATCAGGCCGCACTGCGGGCAACGGGAAAGATCCACGTCCGGATCGTCGGTGTAGACACAGCCGCACCCCGAGCACCGGAATACCCGATCCTCGGCCGGCCCCGGTCGGAAACGACGGTGCCCGAATGCATGAATGAGCCAGAGCGTCGTCAACCCCCCGAGGAGGGTCAGCAGGTAGAGAAAGAGGACGGCGTCGGGTCTCATCTCATGGGTTCGGAGGGCTTGCCACCGCTTCCGGAGCCATCGGCCATTCCACACGAATCAGGCCCCACGAGGGCCGACCCGACCCACTGGCCGTGAACCGGAGTTCGCGGACGAGGCGGAGGGCGGCTTCGTCCACCGCCGGCACCTCGCTCGACTCCCAGATCACCGGCGGAGCCGCCCACCCGCTGGTCTCGTCCACCGCCACCCGCACGACCACGGGCCGGGCCGCCTCGCCCCCCGCCAACGGTTCCGGGCCCACGGATGGATCGCCCACCAACCGGTGGCCTTCCAGACCTTCGATCACCCGCACTTGTCCTCGCGTCGGCAATCGCACGGGGGGCACCACCAGGGGCGCCAGCGTGGCGGTCGGGACGTTCCAGAGGACCGCCAGCCCTGGATCGATGCGGGACACGAGCGCAGGAGCCGTGCCCGGTCCCCGCACCGGCCCCCAGGGCAGCGGTCTCTCCGGCACCACGAAGCTTTCGACCTCGATCGGTTGGGGGGCGGCGCCCAACCAGGCCGGCCCGGAGAAGTCCTCTGCCGAAGGGAGGACGAACAAGGAGGGCGTCAGCAGCCACCGCCACGCCCCGTAAGCGGGATCCCCGGGAGCGTCGGGCAGAAATATCGGCCCCCGGGTGGGCACGGCCTTCACCGGCGGTTCCGGCCGGCCCGAGACAGCCCAGATGGCGGCGATCTGCAGCCAGAAGACGGCGAGGGCGAAGACTCCCCACCGGCCGCGCCACCACGCTCCCGGCGGGCCCTCCTCGACGGATGTCGGAGCCGCGTTCATCGGGCAGGGGGTGTCACCACAGCCTCCGCCGGGCGGGTTGTGACCGACCCGGACCCACCCGTGCCGTTGCCCGAACTCCCCGGACGCGGGCTGGTTCCCAGGACTACCTCACGAATGCCGGCGTTGCGGGCCAGGGTGATCAACCGGGCGAGCGTTTCGGTGGGCACGGTACGATCGGCCAGGACGAGCAGCGTCTGACGGGTGCTGACGCGGGCGGTGTGTTCGACGAGTCGCACCTGGAGGTTGGACTCCGACATCCACTGGTGCTCGTAGAGCAGCCGGCCCGCGGGATCAACGGCCACGGCGAGTTGGGGGATCACCTGGCCCCAGACATCCGCGGCGGGTGGCAGGTCGAGCTGCACCCCCGGAGGGAGCACCAGCGAGGAATGCAGCAGCGTCACGATCCAGAGGAGCAGCAGCGTGCCTGCCACGGCGGCGGAATCCACGGGGCCCCGCAGCATCTTGAGGTTCCTCGGCAGCCTCATCGGTAGGGGGTCCCATCCCGGCCCGACAGCAGGTTGACGATCTCCGTGGAGGCTTTTTCCATGTCGAGGAGCACCGCGTTGAGGTGCGAGACCAGGAAGTTGTGGGCGACGTAGGCGGGGATGGCCACGGCGATGCCGCCCGCCAGGCAGATCAGGCCTTGCCAGATGCCCTCGGCAAAGTCGGGCGGTTGGAGGGGAAGCCCGGTGACCTGGATGCGATAGAACACGCGCATGAAGCCCAGCACGGCACCGAACAGTCCCATCAACGGGGTGATCTGGGCCAGGGTGGCGAGGACCCCGACCTTCTCCTCCAGGCGCGGAACCTCGACCAACCCGGCTTCGTCCAGCGCTTCACGCAT
>JBBQML010000587.1:0-3939 GCA_038328885.1 Verrucomicrobiota bacterium
GTTCTGCCCGCCGTCCTCTCGTTCGCCACCACGACAGCCGCGGCGAGTGGTGTGCGCTGGCTGGGGGCGCTCGCCAAGTTGCTCGGCATCGCCGCCCTGCTGTTCTGCCTGCTGGAGCCGCTCTGGTCCGGCCAGCGCGCCCGCCCCGGGGCCAACCTGCTCGCCTTGGTGGCCGACAACACCCAAAGCCAACAGGTCAGGGACGCTGACTCGACCCGCAGCCGTGGCGAGACCCTGCGCGAACTACTCGCCACCAAGCCGGGCCCCTGGCAGTCACGACTCGCCGAGGACTTCCAGTTGCGTCGCTACACCTTCGGCAGCCGGCTCGAGAACACCGCCGATTTCCACGAACTCAGCTTCGACGGCCGGGCCTCGGCCCTGGGCGCCACGCTCCGCACCCTGGCCGAGCGGTTTCGCGGGCGGCCCCTCGCCGGGGTGCTGCTGTTCACTGATGGCAACGCGACCGACCTGCCCCAGGGGGTCCCGGACCTGAAGTCGTTGCCGCCGATCTACCCCGTCGTCATTGGGGACCGGGCCTCCACCCGCGACCTCGCCGTGGCGCAGGTGAATGTCGCCCAATCGGCATTCGAGGACGCCCCGGTGGCCATCCAGGCGGAGGTAACCGCCGATGGTCTGCGGGGGGAGCGGGTGGTCATGCAGGTGATCGATCAGCAGGGCAAGGTCGTGAGGGAGGAGGGGCAGGCTGCACGCCGCGACCACGAGGCCCTCCCGGTGCGGTTGCAGTTCAAGCCGGAGCAACCGGGCGTCTCGTTCTACCAGTTCCGCGTGGCCCTTCGGGAGGAGGCCCGGGGCGATCGCGGCACCCCGACCGACCAGACCGGGGAGGCGACGCTCGTCAACAACCACCGCGTCGTGGCCGTCGACCGCGGCCGCGGCCCCTACCGCATCCTCTACGTCGCCGGTCGCCCGAACTGGGAGTACAAGTTTCTGCGTCGCGCCGCCCAGGAGGATCCGCAACTGGAGTTGGTCGCGTTGATCCGGGTGGCGCGGCGGGAGCCGAAGTTCGAGTTCCGGGGCCACGCCGGGGAAACCAGCAACCCGCTCTTTCGCGGCTTTGGCGAGCAGTCCCCGGAGGCGGTGGAACGGTTTGATCAGCCGGTGCTGATCCCGCTGAACACCCGCGACGCCCTCGAGTTGCGCAAGGGCTTCCCTTCCACCGCCGAGGAGCTTTTCGCATACCACGCCGTGGTGCTGGACGATCTCGAGGCCGCGTTCTTCACGCCGGACCAGGCTGCGCTGATTCAACGCTTCGTCTCGGAGCGGGGCGGCGGACTCCTGATGCTGGGCGGCGCGGAGTCGTTCCGCGAGGGCGGGTACCACCGCACGCCGGTCGGCGACCTCCTGCCCGTCTATCTGGATCGTCCTCCTGAGGCCCCTCCCGCCGGGCCCCTCCGCTACAGCCTCGCCCGCGAGGGCTGGCTCGAACCCTGGGCCCGGGTCCGCGACAACGAAGCCGCGGAGCGTCAGCGTTTGGACGACATGCCCGAGTTCAATGTCGCCAACCGCGTCCGGGGCACCAAACCCGGCGCCAGCGTGCTGGCCACCGTGCGTGATGCCGGGGGCCACGAGTTTCCCGCCCTGGTCACCCAACGGTTCGGGCGCGGTCGTTCCGCCGCACTCACCCTCGGCGACCTCTGGCGCTGGGGCCTGCGCGACGCGGGCTCGCGCTCCGATCTCGACAAGCTCTGGCGCCAATCCCTCCGCTGGCTCGTCAACGACACGCCGGCCAAGGTGAACCTGGCCATCGAATCCATCCCGTCGGACCCCAATGGCGCCGTCCAGTTGGAGGTGCGGGTACGCGATGCGCAGTTCCTCCCCCTCGACAACGCGGCCGTGAGCCTGGAGGTCGAATCGGTGGTTTTCGCAGACCGGCCTGCTTCGCCCTCGGGCACCAACGCCAACCCCGGCATCGTGGTTCCGTCGGAGGCCACCGTCGAAGCGCCCCCCGTCGGTCTCGTTCCGTCCACGACCGAACTGGCGACCACCCGTCACATCGCGGTGCTCACTTTGTCGGGGCCGTCGACAAATCGAATCCGCCTCCGCGCCGAACCCGCGGCGAGCGAGCCGGGGCTCTATGTCGCGACGTTCGTTCCGCGCCTGCCCGGCGGTTACCGCGCCCTGACGGTGGTCACCAACGAGGCGGGCCTGGAGCACGGGCGGGCGGAGGCGGGTTGGAGCACGGATCTGGCCTCGGAGGAGTTCCGGTCGCTCGTCCCCAACCTGGCGCTGCTCGAAGGGATCGCCCGGGCGACGGGCGGCGAGGTGCTCCGGCCAGCGGACCTCGACGCCTTCGCCCGCCGGTTGCCGAAGAAGAGCGCTCCGCTGATGGACGCCTGGGTCGAACCCGCCTGGCACACGCCCTACCTCTTCGCCTTCGCCCTGTGCTGCTTCCTGGCCGAGTGGGGTCTGCGACGGTGGAAAGGACTCCCGTGACGCCGCGGGTTGTCGGCCCGGTCGCCGAGCGACGACCAATGGTTGCCATGGCCTTCAGCCCACGGGGGCAGACCGAATCGGACACCGTTGCGGAGCGACGGCCCATCCGCGCCGCCGGACCGGATGACGCATCGCTCCGCGACGCACCCCGATCGCACACCACGCCCTTCCGTGGGCTGGAAGCCCACGGCTACCTTCGGATGTCGCTCCGCGACAACAGCCGCGGCAATACCCGCACCACCACCTCCACCATGCCCCGCCTCGTCATGCCGATGCTCCTGCCGTTGCTGCTCTGGTGCATGGTGGGTTCCGCCTCCGCCTCCGATGCCCCCTCCCCGACAGGGTCAACCGATGCGTCGCGACCTCACCTGATCCTGGTCGTCGGGGCGGCAGGCGAACCGGAGTTCGGGACGAACTTCCTGCAACAGGCCTCGCTCTGGCAGGAGGTCGCCCGAAAAGGGGAGTTCCGCGTCACCATACTCGGTCTGGAGCCTTCGGACGGGGCAGTGTCCGAAGACGCCCGGCCGGCCGCCGGCACCACCAACGACCTCGCCCGGCTGCGCCTAACTCTGGAACGTGAGCCCAAGGAGGGCGACGCGGAGCTTTGGCTGGTCCTGATCGGTCACGGTACGTTCGACGGACGGGAGGCCCACTTCAACCTCCGCGGCCCCGACCTCAGCGCCTCGAACCTGACCACCTGGCTCAGGCCCTTCCGCCGGCCCGCAGCCATCCTCAATACAGCCTCGGCAAGCGCCCCCTTCATGAAGCCGCTGGCCGCCCCGAACCGGGTCGTGGTCACGGCCACGCGCAGCGGCTTCGAGCAGAACTTCTCCCGGTTCGGAAAGTTCCTCGCCGAGGCCATCGCCGACCCGGCCGGCGACCTCGACCAGGACGGGCAGACGTCATTGCTCGAGGGATTCCTCAGTGCCTCCCATCGCGTGGCGGAGTTCTACCAGACGGAGGGGCGTCTCGCGACCGAGCACGCCCTGATCGATGATTCCGGCGACGGCCTGGGAACACCCGCCGAGTGGTTCCGGGGATTGCGGGCGGTGAAGCAATCGAAGGACGGAGCGGCGCTCGACGGCCTGCGGGCCCACCAATTCCACCTGGTGCGAAGCACGGCAGAGTTGGCGCTGAGCGTCGAGGCGCGGGCGCGGCGGGACATTCTCGAGCGCGAGATCGCGGCGGTGCGTCAGACCCGGCGCAAGACCGGTGTCCCCGAGGACGCCTACTTCCAGCGCCTCGAAGTGTTGCTCCTCGAACTGGCCCGCCTGTACCGCGGGAAGTGATCGGCATCGGGCCCCGCGGGGCCCGGACCGCGGTTCTCCCGAACCGCTGCGCGTCCCCCCGCGACGCGCGTCAAAATCGACTCCCACGCCCCCACCCGCGCACCACCCCCTGCGCCTCGGGAGAGGCGCGGTCCGGACCGCGGTTCTCTCGAACCGCTGCACGTCCCCTCGCGACGCGCGTCAAAATCGACTCCCA
>JBBQML010000588.1:0-3933 GCA_038328885.1 Verrucomicrobiota bacterium
GCCAACGGGAGGCGTTCCGCGCGGTGCCGGCGGACCGGTTACTGGTGGAAACCGACGCCCCGGACCAAAGGCTTCCGGCCACGCCGGAGTGGCGTGAGCCCGCGGTCGGCGAAGGCTCCACAGCCGCGACGTGGCTGCCTCGCGGCCTGACCGGGCCTGTCGGCGAGGCGCTCAACCACCCGGCTAACCTCGGCCTGGTCTACGGGGGGTTGGCGGAGGTTCTGGGGGAGCCGCTGGATTCCCTGGCCGCCCGCGTGGCGCATGGTTTCGGGCAACTGTTTGGGGCGGGCACCCAGGACCGAAGCCCAGTCCTCCCGGGGCGCAGCGGGTAGTTCGCGGTCGGGCTGGGAGAGGAATTCCGCCCGCTGAAGCCAAGATGAGAACCGCTGCCTTTGCCTTTGACAGGTTCACGACCAATCACTAAATCTCACTCACTCCATGAGAAGACCTCAGCCCCATCTTCCGCGCTTGGGCAGGCGGTTTCGCCCGGGAACGCGGCCGCCATTCCGGTCCTTGGTGCTCCCAGTGCTTTGCGGGTGCTCGCTGGCGACGATCGCCGCCCGGGGGGAGGTTACCCTGACGACTGGTTTCGAGAAGGATGAGGGCTATGTCATCGGGCCGATCGCCGGGCAGCAGGGATGGACCTCGGGCACAGCCGGCGCCGCGGTGAGCGACGTGACGGTCCGAACCGGCACGCAGGCCCTGAACCTGGGAACCGACACCCAGGCCCACTGGCCCGTCGCCGCCGGGGCCGCTTCGGCGACGGTCGACTTCTACGTGCAAGCGGTGCCGGTGGACACGGCTCCCACCCCTGCACTCGGCGCGAGCACTGCGGTTTACCTCGACGCGAAGCAGGGGTTGATGTGCCTCGATGGTGATGGAAAAGGCGGGGGCGCCTGGGTTCCGACCGGGAGCACTCCCGCCCGGGGCACGTGGTTTCGCGTCACTCTGAGACTGGATCACGCCACCAAGCGCTGGGACTGCCTGGTCGAGGGGACCGTGGTTCGCTCCGGCCTCGGCTTTGTGAACGCCAACGTGGTCAACTTGGGAAGCGTGTCCTTTGCCGGCGATCGCGGTCCGGCGGCGGTGGACGACCTGTCCGTGTCGACGGCCGTGCTGTCTACGGCCCTCCCGACCATCTACGTGGCTCTCGGGACGAACGAGGTCACCCTGTCCTGGCCCGCCGGGTTCGAGGCGTTCACCCTCCAGTCCAGTCCAAGTGCCGGTGCCGGCCCCTGGAGTCCCGTCCCGAGCGCCAACAACAGCGCCACCGTCCCGATGACCAAGGAGGCCGAGTTCTTCCGACTCCAGCGTCCCTGAGTGTCCTCCGTCCGCTTCCCCTATCCGCCTTTCAACCTGCCTTCCAACCTGACCGCGAACCCCTGTAATTCATGAGCGAGAACCCTGGACCCAATCCCTCATCCCCAGCCCAAGATCCCGCAAGCCCCGGCCAACCCGCCGCAGGGATGACCCGCCGGACCCTCATGGGCACCGGTCTGGCCGGCCTCGTGGGTGCGGTCACGGCTGCGGTGTCAGCGCGGCAGGCCGCGGCCCAAAGCGCCCCGGCGCCACTGATCCAGACCGGGGGCATCTGCGATGGCAGCGTGATCATGCTCCGCCCTGCCGACGCCGAGGCGTTCATCGACCGCATGCTGGCTTCCAGTCGGCAGTTCCAGGTGCTGAAGCGGTTCTTCGAAGTGCGTGGACTCGAGTTCCCGCGCGGTCGGGCCAAGGTCTTCCTGTACGCCGGCGCCAGCGATGAAAAAGCCGGCCCCGGTCCCAACGCCGTCGGGATCCTGGCCAGCCACGCCCCAATCAACCCCGGTGCCGCCTCCCATGAGGCGGTGGGCATCTCCGTGCATCAGGCGGGCACCGCGGTCGCCGGCGCCGTGACGGTCCGGCACAACCCCTTCCGGATCGAGGAATTCCGCTTCCACGAGGCCGTGCCCGATGCGACCGGTGGGTCCTTTTCCATCTCCACCCACCGGCTCTCGACGGCGGAACTCGATCGGCTCAGCCCCCAGGCGGCGGCGGAACAGATGGGTGCGCCGGCGGAAAATGGCCGCACCTGGGATCCCGCGGGGGCCACGCTGGCGGACGGCGACCGGGAGGCGGCCGCCGCCCTGACGTTTCAATTGCTGATGTCCGACGGGTTGGAGCGTCCGAATTATCCGATGGAAGGGTTCGATGCGCTCATGGCTCAGACGCCGTCGGTCGCCAAGTTCGCCCAGGTCAATTCCATCCGCTTCGCGGCCGCGACGGCGAAGGCGGGCTGGTGTACCTCCTCCAGCAGTTCGTGCAATGCCAGTTCCTCGACGTCGACGAGCACTTCGATCTCGATCTCTGCCGCAGCCCGCGCGGACGCCGCGCGCTAGCAGCCTGTTCAAGAAGCCACCTTGTCTCGTAGTCGCCGTGGTGACACGGCGCAGTCATTGGCTCTTCGACGTTCCTTTGCGTTGTTCCGGGCGGCTGCCAGACTTTTTCAACGGGCTGCTGGCTGACCGCCCGAGATTCCGTTCTTCCACGGTTGCCGCGAGGGGCATGTTCTGTGGGACATGCCTCTTTTGCGTTGGCGGGACGCGGCTTCCCGCCGATCCTCTTCCCCGTCCCCCCTTTCGTTCAGTGCCTGATCCGCGATGAAACGAACCGTTCTCCCCGAGCTTGATTTCTGGCGACCGCGCCTCGTCCAAACCGTCTCTCTCGAAATCTGGCTCGAGGACGCGCCGGAGGCTGAGCGCGCGGATCTGGAGGCCATCCACCCCGCCCTCTCCGAGGCCTTGGATGGGCGGCGGAGCCTGGACGAGGCGGTCGGCCGATTGCTGCTCGGCGGGCATTTGCCGGCGGCCATTTATGCAGCACTGCGGAGGGCGCACCGACTGAACCTCCTGGTCGAGTCGGAACCGGACCTCGTGCTGACCCCGGCCCAGCGAGCCGGCCACGCGGACCAGATCTCGATCCTCGGCCGCTGGTGCGCTGGTCGTCCTGATCTCGGCCAGGCGCCGCCCGCGGTCGCGGGTGAGGTGGCGATGGTGCGTCTCCGCAAGTCGTGCCTGGTGTTGGTGGAGGCCGGGCGCCACGCGCAGAGGTTGCTGGAACAGTTGCTGCCCGCCGGACTCGGACGGGCAATTGCCCTGGAGAGTGGACAGGCGCCCGGGGTTCTGACGCCGGGGGACGGCCTCGAGGTGCGGCGGGCGGGGGACGCGCTGCCCGAGGCCGACCTCGAGGCCGGCGAGTCGACGCTCCTGCTCTATGCTCCCGACCGGTTCGATGGCGAGCTCGCCGGGACCCTGAACGGCATCGCCCTCGAGCGCGGGGTGCGGTTCCTCGGCTTCCACGCCGGGGCCGACGCCGTGGAGATGGGGCCGCTGGTCGAACCGCGGGTCACCGCCTGCTACGCCTGCTGCCGTGCGCGCCGCGAGGCCGCGCACTTCGGCTGGAAGGCCGAGCCGGGCGCGGAGGATGCCGGCGTGGGACTGCCCTTCGCGGTGGGCCTGGACCTACTCGCCCTGGAGGTGCTCAAGATCCTCAGCGGCGCGGCGACGCCCATGACCCGGAACCGCCTCTGGCGACTCGACCTAGCCTCCGGGGTGGCCGCCTTGCACCCCGTGCTCAAGCTGCCCCGTTGCCCGGCCTGCGGGGTGGCCGCCCGGCCCCCACGAAAGCTGTGGATCCGCTGACGCGATGAACGCCAGTAGTCCCCTGCGCGGTCCGGAATCCGGATTCCTGGAGGGTTCCATCACCTCGGAACCACCTCGGCGTGAATCCATCCGGCGCCTCCAGAATGCCTGCCAGCCTTCATGAGAACCGCTGTTCCTCCGTTGTCCCCCGTCGACCCGCTCACCGGGATCGTCACCTTCGTGATGGAGGGGGAGCGCCACCGGTCCGACCCAGATGTATTCGCCGCCGTCGCTCAGACAGGCAGCCTGGAGCGGC
>JBBQML010000589.1:0-3930 GCA_038328885.1 Verrucomicrobiota bacterium
GCACCCGGCGGCGATGATACGACCCGCTGATGTCGTTCGCGGCGCGCTGCAGTTCCTCCGGTCCCGCCTCGCCGCCATCCTCGAGGCTGCGGTCGATCGTCCCCTCGGCCCGGGGCTCCCGGGCCGTCGCCACCGGGTCGCGGATTTCGGTCAGGAGCCGTGAGTACCGTCGCCGGACCGTCTCCGCCATGCAGGCGAAATCATCCTGCCGGACCACCGTCTTCATCTTGAACCGGCGGTAGTTCGCCCGATCGGGCCGTCCGTGCCAAAAGCTGACCAGGGACGACACCATGAAGGTGCCGCTGATGGTGGAGAGGTCGAAGCCCTCGATCCGCGCCGGCGGTTCGGGAAGGCCGAGCACCCGGGCGAGCTCCCGGAGGTCCGCTTCCGGGTTGATGGCCACCGGGAGCTTGTACGGGACGCGCTCGAATTTCTCGGTCTTCTGGGTGGTGTGCCGCAGGTCGGTGATGGCGTCGCGAAGCTGCGCGGCTTTCTCAAAGTCCAGTCGCGCCGCCGCCCGTTTCATCTCCGCCTCGAACTCGGCGACCAGCTCGTCGGACTGCCCGGCGAGGAAGTCGCACGCCGCCCGCACCTGCGCGAGGTACTGGTCACGGGTCACGTTGCCGATGCACGGGGCCGTGCAGTACTTCAGGTTGCCATACAGGCAGTGCTTGTAGTCGGCCTCGGTCGGAGTCAGGGGCCGGCACCCCCTCAGGTTGAAACGGCGTCGCAGCACCGCGAGGGTCCGCCGCACCGACCCGGAATGGGCGAACGGCCCGAAGTAAACGCTGTCGTCGTCCTGCTTCAGCCGGGTGAGGGTGATGCGGGGGATCGGGTCCTGAAGATTGACCTTCAGCAGCAGGAAGCGCTTGTCGTCGCGCAGATCGATGTTGAACCGCGGCTGGAACTCGCGGATCAACCGCCCCTCCAACAGCAGCGCCTCAGCCTCCGATTTCACCACGTGCCAGTCGAAATCGTAGATCGCATCCACCAGCGCATTGAGCTTGAGGTCCCAACCCAGCCGGCGGGATGGCTGGAAGTAGGTGCTCACCCGCTTCCGCAGATCGCGGGCCTTGCCCACGTAGATCACACGCCCAAAGCGGTCCTTGTGCAGGTAAATCCCCGGTTTATGGGGCGTCTGCGAGACCTTGTCCCGAATGTGATCCGTGACCGGCACGTGGCAGGGGGAATCTACGGGTAGAGAAGGATCGAGCGCACCGGCCGGAGGCCGAGCTTCGCGCGACCCGCCAGGAACCCGAGTTCGATGACAAAAACCACTTCCACGAGCTTCCCTCCGAGCCGTTCGATCAGCCCCACCGTCGCCGCCGCCGTGCCCCCCGTCGCCAGCACATCATCCACCAGCAGCACCCGCTGTCCCGGCCGGATGGCGTCCACGTGAATCGCCAGGGTGTTCGTGCCGTACTCGAGTTCGTAGGTCTCTTCCAGGGTGCGGAACGGGAGCTTCCCCTTCTTTCTCACCGGGACAACCCCCGCGCCCAACCGCAGGGCCACGGCGGAGGCGAACAGGAAACCACGGGCATCAATGCCCGCCACCACGTCCACCTCGCCCGGTCGCACGTCGCCCACGATCTGGTCGATGCAACCGGCGAACAAACGTCCGTCCGCCAGCAGCGGGGTGATGTCCTTGAACTGAATGCCGGGCTGGGGGAAGTCCGGGACGTTGCGGATGGCGGCCTCGAGTTCGGCGGGGGTAACCGGTGTCATGGCGTCTGGTGTCCCGCCAGAGTGAACGCGCCCGGCCCGCGGCCTGAACTCTTTTCTTTCGGCGAACCTCCAGATCCGGGCAGGGCGGCTCGCGAAACCTCGTGAAGCGGGCGACGGCTCACGGCCTGAAGGAAGGCTCAACCCTCCTGCAGGAGCTTCAGCATCGCGCGGTCCAGCTTGAAGCCCTTGAAATCCTCGTACACCACGTCGAGCCGCCCCGAGTCGAGAATCCCGAAGCTCCCCCGCAGGTTCCACAGGGCCCAGCCCCATCCCACCTCCCGCCAGAGGTCGAGCAGGTCCTTCATCCAGACCAGGGCGACCGCGTGCGGGGTCTTCTGATAGGCGCCCCACTCGCCCACGTGCACCCCCACGCCACGACGTTCCAGGTCCTGCCAGGGGGCGATCAACTCCCGCCGGAGGCGTTCCTTGTCCCAGCGGTCCTTGCCTTCGGGGTTCAACGGCCAGGTGGGTTCGGGCCAGTCCTGGCCATTCACCCAGCTCGCCTTGTGGTGGCTGACCCGCATCGGATCGTAGCCCCGCGTGCTCTGGCCGAGACCCAACTTGACCAACCCAACGACAGGCTTGCGGCCCCAACGGAGACCGTCGGCGATGATCAACCGCTGCGGATCCTCCGCGCGAATCGCCGCAACCAGCGCC
The DNA here is from genome assembly GCA_038328885.1 of Verrucomicrobiota bacterium. GTDB lineage: Bacteria > Verrucomicrobiota > Verrucomicrobiia > Limisphaerales > CAIMTB01 > CAIMTB01. Next base: position 2,383 of record JBBQML010000589.1, read on the forward strand.
TCCACCACCCGGACGTACGCGTCCTCGGGGAGGTCGCTTGGCTCGTTGAGGAGGTCGAAGCTGAGGCGCGCGTTCGGAATCCCGCGGTAACGCCTGGCGAACTGCGCCCAATGGAAGGCACAGGCATCCAGGGCCTGCGCATCCTTGAACAGGTCCAGCGGTTCCGCCGGCGGGTTGACGCAGTAGCCCGGAGCACGGTGCAGGTTGAGATTGATGTGCACCCGGTGCTTGGCCCCAAACGCCACCGCCTCGTCGACGTGCCGCAACTGCGCCTCGTCCAGCTTGAGCCACTCGGCGGGATCCCCTTTGGACCAGCATTGGTACGACATGGGCAAACGAGCGAAATCAAACCCCCAACCCTGCATGAGCTCGAAGTCCAGTTCGCGAAACGGCGGAGTCGCACCCCCGCGACGGGCCGTGAATTTCTCCAGCAGGTTGAACCCTCTCCAGCGGGGCAGCTTCCTCGGCGAGGGCTCGGACCCAGCAGCCACGCCCGGAGCCGGCGAAGTCTGTGCATGGCTGCCCAGGGTGAGGCCCGTGGCGGTGGCGGCAGTGGCGGCAAGTAGAAAGCGGCGGCGGTTCATGGCAAGGGTCGGGTTGGGGTCGGGTTGGTCGCCCCGAGCGAGACAGGCTTCAGGTCACCTGCCAACCCCACGGTGGCCAACCCCCTTGATGCAGGTCAACGCCGGCCGCAGCGCACTGTGCTCAAATGCACCCCATGAGCACTGCCACCGCCCCCGAGATCCTGATCGACGTCCGCCCCATGCCCCCCCGGGAACGGCATCCGACGATCTTCGGACAATGGGACGAACTGCCCGAGGGCGGCGCGATCCTCCTCGTCAACGACCATGACCCGTTGCCGTTGTACTACCAGTTCGCGGTCGAGTACGCCGCCAGGTTCCATTGGGAATACCTCGACCGCGGCCCCGAACTGTGGCGCGTGCGCATCACGCGCGGGGACTTCACGGACCCCGGCTTCCGTCCGACCCCGGGAGCCCGCGGCAACTGCCGCCCCCAGGCCGTGCCAATCTCCTTCGTCCAACCGCTCCTCCTGGACGTGCGGCCGACACTTGCCGACGGCGGCAGCCCCTGCGCGGCCATCGAGGAGGCGATGACCCGGTTGATCCCCGGCCAGTGCCTGGTCCTGCTCGTGCCCTTCGAGCCGATCCCCCTTTACACCAAGCTGGGGAACTGCGGTTTCACGCACGAATCCACCTGCCAGCCCGACGGAACGTGGCGGGTCGAGTTCAGGCCGGGACCGGCCGCCCGGACGGACGGGTTCGCCGCCTGCGGCTGCGAAGGCCACTGAGCCTCCCCCCGCGGGGCGTGCGGATCATTACTCGGCATTACTCGCCGAGGTTCCGCTGGAGCATCGCCCGGAGCCCGCGCGGGTTGAGGAGCGTGATGGCCGGACCCTCCACCGCGAGCAGGCCCTGCTCGCGGAACTTCGCGAGCGTCCGGGAGAAGGTCTCGCTCACGGTGCCCAACTCGGCCGCGAGCGCGCGCTTGGTGCCGCGGAGCTCGACCGTGAAGGGCTGGGCCCCTTCA
>JBBQML010000590.1:0-3921 GCA_038328885.1 Verrucomicrobiota bacterium
CAGGTGTCGCGCATCGCGAGCATGGTCGTCGTCAGGAGCGACGACATCGCCAGAATGTCGGCGCCCCCCTCGGCGATGGCCGCCACGAACCGCTCCGGGGCGACGTTCACCCCCAGATCCTGCACCTCGAAGCCGCCACCCTCGAGCAGTGCCGCGACCAGGTTCTTCCCGATGTCGTGCCGATCCCCCTGTACAGTACCGATGACCACCCGTCCCACAGGCTTGGTCCCTCGCGCCACGAGCAGAGGTCGGATCAGTTCCATCCCGGCCTTCATCGCCCGCGCGGAGAGCAGGAGTTGAGGCACGAAATACTCGTGCGTCTCGAAGCGGCGTCCGACCTCGTCCATCGCGGGCGACATGAACTCCGTGACCAACCGCAATGGTTCGACACCCGCCGCGAGCGCCGCCCGGGTCACTGCGGATGCCGTGGCATCATCTCCTTCAACCACCGCCGCCCCCAGGCGGCCCAGGTCGAGGTCAGGGGGAACATCCGAGGAGAAGGGAACGTCGGTCGTCATGGCGGGAGTTCGGGGAAAGGCTAACGGGTCCCCACGCCACGACCAAGCCGGAAGCCGTGGAGTGGAAGCAGGGAACCGGATCCTCGCGTCACCGTGGCCATCCGAAACCGTGGAACCCGGACCGGAGCAATTCCCGTGTGCCGGTTCACCAGTCTCCGAGGAGGATCAGCCGAACCGAGTCGAGGCGCAGTCGGGCGGCCCCGATGTGCTGTCGCAAGTCGGCACGCTGAGCCTCGGTGGCGGCCACTTCCTCGGGACGGACATTCGGGTTCACGGCGGCCAGCGCCCGCAGCCGGTCGAGCTCGCGGCCCAACTGGGCTTCGATCGCCTGAACCGCGGCGGCCACGACCGGCCGGGCCGCCCCCTCGGCCAACCTGCCCGCGGCGGCGGCAAGCCGGGGGAGCAGCTCGTGGATCTGCGGATGATCCAGCAGCGCCGCCGCCGTCGTGTCCTCCAGACGCGCGCCTGACATCGCCGCGAGGGCGGCCGCGGGAACCTCCCGCCCACGGGCGTCGACCACCGCGCAGAGGGGAGTCGCGGAGAGGAAGCGGTCGGCGTGCAGGCGGGCCGGGGCCACACATTCCAGGACGTGGATCGTCTCGACCCAGAGATCACGTTCCCGCGCGGTCGGCCAGGCCACACAACCCGTCGTCCCTGCGGGACTCCCCAACAGCAGGTCGAGCGCCCCGGTCACCATCGGGTGATCCCAGGTCAGGAAGGCAATCTCCTCGCGGCTCAACGCCGTCCGCCGATCGAAGGTGACAGCCAGACCGTCCGCCGGGAGTCCGGGGAAGCTCTCCGCGAAGACTCCATCGGCACCTATCTTGAACCACCTCGGGCCCTGGTCCTCGACCGGCACCCCGTAGTGGTCCCAGATTCGCAGCAGGAATTCCTCCAGGCGGGAATCACGGTCGAGGGCGGCGACGGCCTCCACCACCTCGCGCGCCAGGCCCGGTCGGAACGAGTTGAGCTCGAGCAACCGGTCCCTGCCCTGCTCGAGACGCCGCTCCAACTCCAACCGGGCCACCCGGGTCCGGGCGATGAGCGCCTCCAGTTCCGGCCGGCGCGTGTCGTGGGTCTCGTGGAAATCCAAGGCGAGGTCGCGCACCTCGGCCCCGAACTGCTCGAGCAGGGGGCGACCCGCGTGCAGGTTCCGCCCGAACGCATCCAGACCGTCGTGGAACCAATGGAACAGCACCTCCTGCGGGGTGTTTGCCACGTGCGGCACATGGATCTGGATGTCGGCCGACTGACCGATCCGATCCAGTCGCCCGATGCGCTGCTCCACCAACTCGGGGTCGAGCGGAAGGTCGAAGAGGACGAGGTGCTGCGCGAACTGGAAGTTGCGGCCCTCGCTCCCGATCTCCGAGGCGAGCAGGATCTGGGCGCCCTCCGGATCCGCGAACCAGGCCGCGTTGCGGTCCCGCTGCACCAGTTCGAGCCCCTCGTGAAACAAGGCGGTCGGCACCGTCATCCGTTCGCGCAGGGCCCGGTCGATCGCCAGCACCTTCGCCTGGGTGCGACAGATCAACAGCACCTTCACGCCCGGGGCGCGCCGCAGGAATTCGGCGAACCAGGCCATCCGGGGATCGTGCCCGAATTCCGGCTCGTACCCCGCGCTGCCCGCATCCGCGATGTCCGCCCCGAATTCCGCCGCCAGCCGGTCCGCCAGCCGTGGATCATCGGAGGGCGGCCGGAGGCGCACCGGACAGGGGACCCGGCGCGGGAACCCCTGCATCGCCGCCCTCGTGTTGCGCATGATGACGCGCCCCGGACCATGGCGGTCGAGCAACTCTGCCAGGAGCCGCTCACGTGCACCGGCATCGCCGCGTCCCAACGCCTCCATGCGCCCCTGCGTCGCCTCGGGTTCACCGCCAAGGATCGCGTGCAGGCCGGCCTGGTCCTCCGACGTCAACGCGCCGCCCATGAGCAACCGATTCGCCACCCCGGCCACCTCGGCGAACCGCGCGGACTCCTGTTTGAACGCCTCGAAATCGAAGTATCGATTCGGGTCCAGCAGTCGAAGGCGGGCGAAGTGCCCGGCCAGCCCCAATTGCTCGGGCGTCGCCGTCAGCAGCAGCAACCCCTCCGCCTTCCGGCTCACGGCGTCCACGGCCGCGTACTCCGGGCTGGCCGCCGCGGGACTCCAGCGCAGGTGATGCGCCTCGTCGACCACCAGCATGTCCCAGCCGGCCGCCACCGCCTGCTCCGCGCGGCGCGGGTCCAGCAGCAGCGGCAGGGCACAGAGCACCAACTGGTCATCGAGGAACGGGTTCGCGTCCGGCTGCGCCGTCTCCAGTGCGTCGCACCGGGATTCGTCGAAGATATGAAACCAGAGGTTGAACCGGCGGAGAAGCTCGACGAACCACTGGTGCACCAGCGGCTCCGGCACCACGATCAGCACCCGCGCCGCGCGGCCGGTGGCGAGCAGGCGGTGCACGATGAGGCAGGCCTCGATGGTCTTCCCCAGCCCCACCTCGTCCGCCAACAGCACCCGCGGCGCCTGGCGGCTCGTGATCTCCCGCGCCAGATAGAGCTGGTGTGGAATGAGGTCCATCCGCCCTCCCACGAAGCCGCGGACCGGTGACTGGCGGCGTCGGTGCTGGTGCTCGAGCGCCTGGCGGCGCAACTCGAAGACGGCCAGCGGATCGGTTTGCCCGTGGAGCAGGCGCTGCTCCGGCGAGGCAAAACTCATCGCGTCACCCAGGTCGCCCTCGGGGAGAGTGCGCCCTCCGGGCCCACGGTACACCAGCCGCCCCTGCTCCTGGACCACCGCCTCCACCACGAACCCCCCCCCGTCGCGGGCCGTGACCTGTTCCCCGGGCCGGAACGCCACCCGGCGCAGCGGCGCCTGATCCGCGGCGTACCGGCGCTGCTCGCCGGTGGCGGGAAACCGGACGAGCACCCGCCCGCCCTCGGACTCCACGAGAATCCCCAAACCCAGCTCCGGCTCGGCTTCACTGATCCAACGCTGCCCGGCGACGAATGAACTCATGTCAGGCGGGTCAGCCTAACGGACCGAAGGCCGGTGGGAAACGGCGAACGCCGGCCTTCGTCGTGCCTCGTGTGCCGTGTGTCGTGTAGGGCGGCTCATGCATCGTGCGCCTGGTGACTGACCCCTGACCCCTGACCCCTGACCTCTGACCCCTGACCTCTGACCTCTGACCTCTGACCCCTGACCTCTGACCTCTGACCTCTGACCTCTGACCTCTGACCTCTGAACTCTGACCTCTGACCCCTGAACTCTGCCCGCTTTCCTTTCCCCGGCCTCATGTCTCGTTGGCCGCTACCGCGGGGGCGGGCGGCGCGAGGTTGGGGGGCGGGTGCGGCGACGTTCGTCCGCCTCGCGCAGCCGCTGCTCCTCTTCCTGCCGGGCGCGCTCGCGGAGTTGCTGCATTTGCTG
>JBBQML010000591.1:0-3915 GCA_038328885.1 Verrucomicrobiota bacterium
AGGTGGCCGCATCCGGGGGCGTCGAGAACCCCGAGTCATTGATGAGGTTCACCACGGAAAACCCGTCCAGCGCATTGCCGGCCCTCTGCGCGATTCCCATCGGCGTGACGAGCACGACCGCACCGGGATCCTCGGCCACCAGGTACGACCAGACGTTGGTGAAGCTCCGTCCGAGGTTGTCCGTGTACACCAGGCTGGCCGTGTTGGTCGAACCCGCCGCCAGCGGCGCCGACGGCTCGAGCGTCGCGGTGGTCACTCCTCCGGCCTTGGCGACGCGCGTCAGTGTTCCGGCAGGACCGTTGAGCCCGAGCCTCACCGAGGTCTCGCTCACGGTGGTGTCGCCATCCGAAATCTCGACCGTGATGCCCCCGCCTCTCGGCGCCGCCTTCTCGCCCGGAATCGGACTGACCGACGAGACGTGCGCCGGGCGTGGACCCGATCGATAGGCCAGGATCGAACCGGTCGAATCAATGTCGCCGACGAGCACACTCGTCCCATCCGCCAGCACGCTGAACCACTCCAAAGAGGCCTGCTCCGTGCCGTTCTCCCAGATCAGGCGGAAAGGATAGATCCCGGCCTGTGGAACGTAGATGCGGAAAAGCGAATCCGCGGCCAACCGGTCGCCGTCGACCTCTCCCAGGACTGTCGCCAACCGATCCCTCGCGTTGGGAGCCGTGCTGACCCGAAAGCCATCATCGCTGTTCACCCCGAACGTGTAGAAACCCGTCGCCGGGAACTCCAGGTACGTCAGGATTTCCACGGCGGCGTTGTCCTCGTTGACCAGGGTCGCCCCGGGAATCCCGATCTCCGAGAAGGACGCATCCCATGGAAAATTGCCGGGGCGCCCCAGCTCGTTCTTGAAGTCGATCAACGCCTCCCGCTCGAAGTACCCATCCACCGAACCCGTCAGGTTCGCGAGGTTGGGCCCGCGCTTTCCTGCCAACTGCTCCTCCGTCCAGGCCAGGCTGTTCGGCTGTTCGGCGGCAACCTGATGGGGGCGGACCAGGAATCCTCGCTGGCTCTGGTCCACCCCGGAGACGGCGAACGCCAGGGGGACCAGCGTGTAGGAACGAACGCGGAACGAGCGCGCCTCCGAATACGTGGTCCCCGCCGTGTCCCGGTAGGCGAGTTCGATCCCGTACACGCCGGCCGGCAAGGGGTCTTCAACCGGCCGCCGGTACCCGACCACCGTGTTCCCCGGCTTGGTTACCGAGGTCGGAGTCAGCGCGCTTCCGTTCAGTTCCAATACGAGCGAGGCCGGGTCGAGCACCGCATCCCCGTTGTCCTGGATCTCCAGCACGAACCCGAACGGATCGCCGACCGTCGACGAGACGAACGGACCGGTCACCGCAGGAATTCCCAGGTCGTCCAAGCTGAACGCGCCGGGGGACACCTCGAAAAGCCGGACGTCATCCAGGGTCACCGTCGCTGCGGACCCGAAGCTGCCGGCCGTGAAGCGCGAGGCACCCAGGGTGAATCCCGCGGGAGGGTTCTGTCCGCCACCCACCGCCCCGTCCTCCACCCCGTCGACGAAGAACCGTCCCCCACCGTCGAAGACCACCGCCAAGTGCGTCCAGCGGCCGAGTTGGACCTCCGTCGTCCCGACGTTGATCGCGATGCCCGGCGCGTGGGTGCCAAACTTGATCCCTCCATCCCTGGCGAACGTCTGGAGCAGGATCGACCCCGCATTGATGTCCCCGATGTGAAGGATCACGGCCTCGGGGGATTTGTCCGGGTCCGGCAGGGCGTCGAACTTGACCCAGCAGCTGAAACCCCACTGCCCGGGCTCGGTCGGATCGAAATCGAATTCCGTCGAGTAGAACTGCGGAGTCACACCCGGCAGGTTCCCCAACTGGACGGCATGAGTGGAGCCGATGGCGCCATGGCCCTCGGCGTACGTCGGCGACCCGCTCCGCGTGAGGTCCTGCCCCCCGGTCCTGGCCCGGCTTGGGCTCGAGGCCGGACCCCCGATCACCCGCGGTGAGTCGTCCTCGCCTAGGCGGTACTCGAGCACCGGGAGGACTTCAGCCTGGCCGGTCGGGATAAGGATTCCGAGGGCGAGGAGCGAGAGAATTCGGGAGGTATTGAAGGAGACTCTCATGGGACGCTCAAATGCTACGACAGGGATCCGTGGGGAGCAACCCCTTTGGACTTCCAGGCCGGAGACTCCGAGCCGCAGCCGGGGCTGGGATGCGGCCGCAGTGTTGAGTGATAGAATGTCAACAATTTAGATCTGACCCCAAGGCGTTACATCATATTGACGGCATCGAACGACGCTGTGAGAGTGTTGTCATGACGCGTACCCAGATTCAGCTTCCGGACGATCTCCATGCCCGAGCCAAGAAGCTCTGCGAGGCGCGGGAGATCTCCCTCGCAGAGCTGGCCCGGCGCGGTATCGAGTACCTCCTCAGCGTCTACGCGCCGGAGCCAGGGACGAATCCGGAGTGGCAGCCGCCGAAGCCGCGCCGTCTCGGGTGGACTGGCCTCACCGACTCCGAGATCAAGGCGGAGGCCCAGTTGACGACGACCGAGCCAGCTCCCGCCCGCTCGCGGCGCACGTAGTCCCGCATGCTCTCCATTGACACCAACCTCCTGCTCCACGCGTTCAACGAGGACTCGCCGAGTCATCGGGCTGCCTACGCCTGGCTGACCTCGATCCAGCGCGACGAGGACGTGGCGATTTCCGAGTTCATCCTCGCAGAACTCTACGGCCTCCTTCGCAACTCTGCCGTGCTCAAACGGCCCCTCAGCGCCGGGGGGGCCGTCGAGGTCGTCCAGATCTACCGATCGCACCCCCGCTGGCGCCTCATCGGCTTCCCCAACGAGAGCCGGTTGCTGCACGACGCACTCTGGGAGCGGGCCCGCGCCAGTGCCTTCGGCTTCCGACGTCTCTATGACACCCGTTCAGCCCTGACCCTGATCGCTCAGGGCGTGACCGAGTTCGCCACGGTCAACGTAAAGGACTTCGAGGGTTTGGGGTTTCGGAGGGTTTGGAATCCCATCCTCCGCACCACGGTCGCCTCAAGCGGGTGACGGTGGGTCGGAGGGTCGGTGTCCTCCCCCCCCAGGGAACTCATGGCCAAGGGAGGTTGAGCAAAAGGCCGATTTTGGTGAGCCCGGCCTGGGTGGCGGCGCGTAACACTGGAGGACGATGGACCGTTCCGTTCCCCGGTTGGCGGCGATCCCACCAGCGGTGCCCTGGGTGGCCGCCGGGTTGGCGGTCCTGGGCCTTGTGGTCTGGCTCCAGGCCCCGCTGCGCACCCACGTGGTCGTACGCGTGCCGGGCGCGGACCGTCCGCCGGGGGAGACGGGTGCGGCGGCGTCCACCGTTGATGTGTTTGCACGCGCCTCCCTGGTGACGGGCCCGGGCAAAGCCTCCGAGTTGCCCGGGGCCTGGCCGCAGTTCCGGGGACCGAACCTCGACGGATTCAGCCGGGAAACCGTGCCGCTCGCGCGCAGTTGGCCGGGAGGGAAACCGGCCCAGCTCTGGGAGGTCGAGGTGGGCGAGGGGTTCGCCGGGCCGGTGGTGGCGCAGGGTCGCGTGTTTCTGATGGACTATGACCGCGCCGAACAGCGCGACGCCCTGCGGTGCCTGTCGCTGGCGGATGGCGCCGAGATCTGGCGCTTCGGCTACCCGCTGTCGGTGAAGCGCAACCACGGCCTCACCCGGACCGTGCCCACAGTCTCGGGCGGCCTGGTGGTCGCCATGGGACCGAAGTGCCACGTCATGGCGGTCACGATGGAGACGGGCAAGTTCCAGTGGGGCCTCGACCTGGTGAAGGATTTCGGCACCTGAATCTCAAAAAAGAAGCAGACGAACTTTACAAAAAGAAAAACTTCCATGCCGCAATTGAGAAGTATTCAGAATGCGCGGCGATGGATAGCAAGAACGTGCTCGTTCTTAACAACAAAGCT
>JBBQML010000592.1:0-3914 GCA_038328885.1 Verrucomicrobiota bacterium
TCGGCGTCGTGATCGTGGATCCCCTTGCTGTACCCTTCCTGCAAGCGGGGCCCCATGAACTCCTGGAGGAGCGCCAGGCGGTCGGCGTCGGGGAGCGCGAGCAGTTCGGCAGGGGCAGGAAGACGGGGCGTGCCGGGGCCGTCCGACGGGCTGGCGGGCGATTCTCCGATCGCCACCACGGCCTGGAGGAACCGATACGCGAGGTACTCGGCGCGGTAGACTTGGGCGTTCTCGGAAGGCAGCTCCTGGTCCCAGACGGCGCGGGTGGCCAGGAAGGCCTCCTCGGTGATGGCCTCGAAGTAGCGGGTGCTGGTGAGGTGCAGGAAGGGCTCGCCGTCGCGGTGGACGACGGTGAGGTCGAGCGGCTGGGTGTTGACGTTGAACCGATGCCGGCCGAGTTGGATGACGTTTGGTCCGCCGACGAACAGGTCCTGGCGGTCCTTGAGCTGGCGGGTCGCCTCCTGGTGGGTGCTCTTGAGGCGGCCCTGCAGGTCATCGGCCTTGACCGGGTCGCCGAGGGCGAGCAGTTGCTCGATGAAATCCCGGACCTTGGCGACCATGAGGTCGGCCGCCATGTAGGTGTTGATATCCTGGATCGAGCCGAAGCCGGCGAGGCGGTTCTGGATGACCTTGAGGACTCGTTCGGCGGCGGTCACCAGACCGCCGGCACGGCGGTTGCGCTGCTCGACGAGGACGATCTTGCGCTGCTCGAAAGCCTCGTAGAGCTCCTCCCGGCGCTCGGCGATTCGGGCGGCGTAGTCCTCGAAATCGGCGAACGCGCCTTCCAACTCCTCCAACTGGACCCCGATGCGGTTCAGGTACTCGTCGCACCTGGCGGGTGAGTCGCAGAGATCGAGGAAGCTGGTGGCCGACTGGCCAAGGAGCTTGATCTGGGCCTGGAAGCGGGCGGCACTTTCGGTGGCCACCAGGCTCTGCAGCCGCTTCTGCAAGGCGCCTCGGACCTGGTTCAGGGTGGAGTAGACGGCGGTGATGCCATCCAGGATCCGGGTCGTCTCGGTGGCGTCCTCGATGCGGAGGTTGTTGACGATCTCGATGAGCATCTCGAGGTCACCGCGGGCGGCGGCCACCGCCTCGTCGAGTTTCCGGCCGTCGATCGCGCGGGTGACCTGGTCCACCGCGGCCAGGTGTTCGGCGGCCCGCGCCCGGTAAGGTTCCAGCGCCTCGGGCTTCAGCAGGAACTTGACGCAAGCCGCAGCCAATTCAGCGGCCCGTGCGGTCACGGCCTGCTCGAGTTCATTGACCGGGACCGGGTCGACGAAACGCACCTCCTTGAGGGTGATCAGCTCGCCGCGGAGCCGGCGGAGGGCGGTGAGGTTTTGGACGTAGTCCTCGAGGCGGGTGAAGCTCGCGCGGCGGAGCGTGCCGAACTGCTCGTCGCAGCGCTGACGGAGCGTGGCGACCTGCTGGGTGGCTTCGCGTTGGAGGCGGCGGACCTTGTCGAACTCCTCGACCGCCTGGTCGGCGGTGGCCTGCACGTGGCGCAGGGCGACATCCACCTGGAAGCCGTCCTCACTGCCCAACCACGGGTAGGCGTCGAGGATCACGCGGCAGCGTTTGACGACGTCGGCGTAGAGCTCGGCGTAAGGATTACGGCGGTCGATGAGAGTGCCGACCTCGTTGCACTCGGCGAGGCAGCGGACGACGTCCTTGTTGCCGATCTGGTAGAGGAAGGCGTCGCGCTTCCCGGGGGGCTCGTGGCCCTTCTCGTGGAACGGCGTCTGGCGAAGCTGAACGGTGTGGTGCTTCTGCGGCTCGGGGTCGGCGCGGAACAGCAGCAACTGGCCGTTGGGGAACAGGGAGAACCCGTGGCAGACGATCCGTTCCTCGACCTGCTGGGCGATGAGGCGGTAACTCATCAGGACGTACAGCCCGCTCTCGCTGCTGTAGAAGACGAAGAGCGAATCCTCCCCGTTGGGGGCATGGATGACGCGTTCCAGGGCGAGGCCGGTCTCCCGCCCCTCGAAGCGCTTGAGTTCCCCGGTGGCCAGGTAGAAGCCGTCGGGGAAGATCAGCCCGTGTTCCTGGGGCAGCAGGGCACAGGACTCCCCGAGCGAATCCACGCGGTCCACCGTCTGCAGCTTCTGGTTGAAGATGAAGTAGCGGTGGGTGGTTTCCTTGTAGGGCCGGATCCTCAGCAGGACCAGGTGGTTCAGGGTGGAGTAGGCGATCTCGGCGTCGTCGACCTTCTGGTGCCGATCCTCGACCCGCTCCGAAAAGAGTCCCTCCCCGCTCGCGGTGTTGTCTTCGACCTTGATCGTGAGGTCGCCGCCGATGCACTCAACGAACACGCGGTCCTCGATGGACACGTGCGGGTGGTCGCCGTAGCGGAACGAGGCGCGGTCGGGCGTGAGCCAGCGGAACTGGTGGGGCGGAGGGAAGCCGATGCGGCGATAGTCGGCCTCCGCCCGGCCATCCACGTAGCGGAGAACCCCGCCGTCGAAGGTCCACTTGAAGACGGCGATGTCGCCCCGGCCGGCACCGATCCGGAAAACGACGTAGAGGCGTCCCTCGATTTCGGAGAACTTCGTGAAAGCGGCTTTCTCGTAGACGTGATAGAGGCGCTTGAAGTCGGTGAGGAACCGGGGATCCCGGAGCGCCTCGAGATCACACTCGCGGAACGTGCCGGCGGCCTCATCGCGTTCATAGATGGCGAACACATCCCCCAGTTCGATGTCCTTCTTGAGGCCGAAGTGGACGTTGAAACCAAAGAGGAAACGGCTGGGGCCGAGTCGGATCAGGTCGCGGGGGACGCAGTTGTGGTTCGTGGTGATGCGGTCCGCCTGCAGGATGCGGGACTCGATGGCCCCGAACACCTCCCGTCGCCGGGCATCCAGGCGGCCGGTGCGTTCGCGAAGGGAGGTGCCCCGTGCCTGGAGGCGCTGGCGGAGGATCTCGTAAGTCGCGCTGCCGAGGGTCGTGGCGGTGCCCTCGACGGCGTTGGGTGGGGGTGCCGGCAGCGTCGACTCGACGGGGGCCGGGGCCGGCGCGGGCACCGGGTCCGGGCTGTGGGTGGCGTCCATTGAGGGGAAGAACCTCCGCCCTGCGACTCAGGCGGCCTCAGCCGTTGGCCGCCGGTGGTTTCGCCTCGATGAACTTCGCGGCCAGGGTCTGGGCCAGACCCGCACCCCGCGCCAGTTGGAGCGAGGCCTTGAGAGCGCCCTGAACGGAGGCGTCGTCCGTGGTCGCGATCAACTTTGCGAGCAACGCGGAGAGGGTGAGATTCTTCAGATCCTCCGTATTGATCCCGAAGTCCGCGACCCACTGCCGGACCTGGCTCCTGAAGCGCTCGGGGTCGCCATCGAAGAAGGTGTTCTTGATGTCCGACAGGGTGGCGCTGTGGCCGACCAGGCGGTCCACCGCCTTGCCGGTGCCGACGGCGCGGACGACCTTCTCGAAGAAGTCGTTGGCGCCGCCGACGATGTCGATATTGGCGCTCTTCAGGGCTTCGCCGACGAGGCGCGAATGGGCCTCGGCGATGTCCTTGTCGACGTGGAGGGCTGCCATTTCGACGTCGCGCTCCTTGGCGAGGCGGAGGCGGAATTCCTCGTGCTGCTGGCCGGCCTCGTGGAGGGCCTTCATGGCGCGGGCCTTCTCTTCGATGGCCTTGGCCTCGGCCAATCCGCGGGCCTCGATGCCGGCGGCGATGGCGAGCTCCTTGTCGCGGTGGCCGGAGGCCTCGGCCTGGGCCTGGGTTTCGGTGACCTCGGCGGTGACGTCGCCCTTGGCCTTGCTGACCTCGGCCTCGGCGAGGCCGAACGCTTTCGTGGCCGTGGCGTCGGCCTGCTTGGCGCCGGCTTTGGCGACCATGACCCGGGCCTCCGCGAGGCCATGGGCGGCCTCCTGGGCGACCAGGCCCTCGGCCTGTTGCTCCATGGCGTGCCGTCGCTTCTCCG
>JBBQML010000593.1:0-3913 GCA_038328885.1 Verrucomicrobiota bacterium
TTGCCGTGGTGAGCCGCGATGAGGTAGGCGATCAGGTCGCGGTCGGGAGTGGTGGGGGCGGCGTGGACGCGAAAAGCCAGCGCACTCGCGAGTTCGTGGCGGAAACGCGGACGGCCTCCAAAATCCAGCCTGTCGGCGGAGCCGGACTTGGCCCAGAGCATCTCGGGCCTGAGCGATGGGTTGGCCTTACGCAGCGCGGACTGGAAGACCGGGTGGGCCTTGCCGGCGTCGTGCCACTCCGCCGCCGTCCGCAGGGCGAGGGCCTCCCCCCCGGGCAGGGCGAGGGCGATGGCGAGCGAGGCGGTATGAGCGACGACCTTGGTGGTGTGGGAGGTGAGGGTCTCGGGTTCGCCCGTCGTGGCACCGGGTTCGTCATCGTGGCTGTCCGGTCGCTCGCCGGGTGTGGGCAACGGAGTGACGGCCGCCTTGCTTCGCCGATCAAGCCCGAGTGCCGGATCGTACCCGCCAAGTTTGGCCTCCAGCCAGTAGGTTCGGCCGGGAACGAAGCGCTCCGGATGTTCCCATCGGCGGGCCAGAGCGTCCCAAGTCCAGACGCTGGTCCGGCGGTGCTTGTCGGCGAGTTCTTTGAGTTGCGCGATCGGCACTTGGCAGAGCTCGTCGCGGGACGGTCCGGTGGCGTCGTCCTCGGGTGCGCCGTTTCTCCAGAACACCGTGGCGTCGGTATCCCCTCCATCGCGGATGAAGCGGGAGATGTCGAGGTCGGCGCCGGCGATGTCGGCTGTGGTGTCGAACAGCTCGCGAAGATCCTTGGGGCGGACCACATGACGAGGCGGCTCCGGCAAGGACGGCGGGATGACGCGGGCGAGCGAGGCGGGGGAGGCATCCGTCAGATCTCCAAGCAACCCGCGTGCGGCGGCGACGGGTTCCGGCGGGTATGGGGCGGCGGCGTCGTCGGGGACGTCGATCCACACGATGTCGGCTCCCGTTGACGCCATTTCGCCGTGTCGATGACAGCGTCCGAAGCGCTGCACCAAGGACGACCAAGGGGCGAGCTCGGTGAACAGGGTGCGGGCGGACAAGTCCACGCCTGCCTCCACCACCTGGGTGCTCACCACGATATGTTCGCCGGTCGTTTCGAGCACGCGGCGGACCAGCGTTTGCCGCTCATGGGAGCGGAAGCGACTGTGCCACAGTGTCAGCGGCACCCCTCCTACTTCGTGCCGAAGAGCGTGGAAGACCCCCTGGGCACGTTCAACGGTGTTGAGAATGACCAGGGTTATGGTGCCGGCCACGTGGGTGTGGACGATTTCGCGGGCGATCGCCGCGGCATCCTCGGGTTGCTCACCGAAGGGGGTCCTGGAGCGTCGCAGCCTTTTCGCAGCGGTCAGCCGGCGTTGCACTTCTGGAAGTTGCTGCTCGGAGTCAGCGAGTGAGAACCTCGGTGGCAGCGGCGGCGCCTCGGGGGTGGCCAGTCGCCCCGAGTCGAGGGTGGCGCTCATCCACCATTCAGCGGTGTCCTTCAGGGTGCCGAAGCGGTCGCGGAACCCGGCCAGTTGAACGCTGGTTTCGAACCCGACACCCATGAGTTGGGTCTCGTCGTGCACCCACAGGCAGTCGTTGTTGAGCAACCCGAAGTGCATCGGCCAGCGGTAGCGGCTCAGGCCGTAGCCGCGGTTGAGGGCGCGGCTCAGGAGCATGTCCTGGGTGCCGATGAGGATGGCGGAGCGCTCGGGTTGGATGTCCCAGCCGCGGTCCGGTTGCTCGCCGCCCATGAGGACGATCGGGGACCCCGCAGCCAGGCTCCGGAGTTCGGCGTGGTCGGGATACGCCGCGGCCAGCCTTGCCAGCCACTCCGCCACGTTGTCGCGCGTCTGCTCGACCAGCGTGCGCATGGGCAGGCAGTACACCAGTCTTCGGGGCCAGCTAGCCTGTCGGAGGGCAACCCGGTTCCAGAGCCAGGCGAGGACCACCGCGGCGGTCTTGCCGAGGCCGGTGGGTATGGAGATCAGGTGGGAGGCACAGGGCTCCCCGCAGGAACCGCCCAGCCAGACGAGAGCGGCCTCGTCGAGGTCGTCCGGACCACCGTCCCTTGGCGCCGGCGGCTCTCCGCAGGCAAAGCGGCTCTGGTACCGATGCGGGGCATGGCCGGTCGCGGCTTGGAAGAAGGAGTTGAACCTCATGGAATTCCGTTTAGTTGCGACGACTCAAGCACAGTGGGTTGGACAAATACGGTCCCACCTCGACGCGTTCTACGGGCCGGGTTTGGTTCATCGGGTTGTCAGCGGTAGGTACTCGGGAATCTCGCCGGTGAGGACTCGGGCCAGGAGACGAGCCTGGAGCTCGATCGCCCGCCGATAGCTGACCTGATAATCAAACACCGGATGCGTGAGCAGATGGCTCATCCGCTGCTCATAGGTCAGAAAGAACCGCTTCCTGCCCGCCGGAGTGAGGTTCACCGCCTGTCCGGCACGGACAAAGTCGGCGGGCGTGACCACGCGGTTGTTGATGGCGGTGAGCACCGCGCTCTCGGCGATCAGCGGGCGGAACTCCTCCATCAGGTCGAGGGCGAGGGCCGGCCGCCCAAAGCGCGGCTGATGGTAGAAGCCCAGCCAGGGATCGAAGCCGACGGCGAGGCAAGCCACGGTGCAGTCCTTGGCAAGCAGGCTGTAGGCCAGCGAAAGCAACGCGTTGACCGGGTCGGTGGGCGGGCGGCGGTGCCGACCGGTGAAGTCGAAGGTGAATCCAGGGGCACCGGCCGCGGGCGGTCCCTCGGCGCCGGGGATGTCGTCCGGAGCCGTCTCGTGGCCCTTCAACATGCCGCCGAAGTGCCCGAAGTAGGTGGCCGCTGCCGCGCCTTCAATGCCGAGGAGTGCTTCGATAGACCCAGCTTCAAGCGCATCGAAGGCCCCGCGTCGCAGACGGGCCAGTGCCGGGGTGGGTGCCTCGACATGATTTCGCATGAGGATCGTGCGGTGGTTGCGGATCTTGCCGTGGATGAGTCGCCGAGCCAGGCCCAGTGCGAATGCGGGGTCGGTGGCCAGCCGGAATTGCTCGATCCGGGTGTGGATGTTCTTCAGGCCATGGCCGCGGGTGATGCCGTAGAACCAGCCACCGCCGGAAAAGTACGTGATGGGGATCTCGGCGTCGCAAAGGGCCTGAATGGCCTGGGTGCTCAGTTGGATATTGCCGAACAGCGCGAGGTGGTGGAGATCGGTCAACCGGACGTCGTCGAGGAGTTTGTCACCGTCCTTGATGGTGAGGGTTTCGTTCCGGCGGCCGACCCGAAGGCCGGGGGTGTTGAGGTAAAGCGCGCGAGTGTCGTCGCGAGCGGCGATGAGGCGGCGGATTCCTTCAGGCTCCACCGGGGGAGGCACCGGCTGCGCCAGCAGCCGAGTTTCATCGGGCAGGCAGACCGGTGCCAGGGAGCAGCGGACGCACTTCGGTGAGCTGTCCAGCGGAGGTGGGATGGGGCCACGCAGGGCAGCCCGAGCGGCCGCAATCTGGGCGAGAATCCAGGCCTCGAGCTCAGGGGTGCACAGCAGTCGAACTCGCTGCTTGGTGGCGCGGTAGTAGATGACGCCTTCGGTGCACTGGTAGCCGTGATCTCGCAGGACGAGCACCTGCAAGCCCAGTTGGATACGGTCGGTCGGCCAGAGTTCGTTGCCGTCCGCGCCCTCCCGCGGCGCGCCCGCCTTGTAGTCCACCGGGACGACCACCAGCGTGCCGAACAAGTCGCCGGTCTCGCCCGGGATGGAGTTGGTTCGGACCTCGATCAGATCCATCTTGGCGATCACGCCGAGGCGTTCGGAGCCGAGGGTGACGGAGCGGCTATGGATGACGTCGGGGGTTGCCGGATCGGCGCTGGTCGGTGTCGCGTCGGGACTTCTGGTGGTGACGGGGGGTGGAAGGTCACCCCGGCCGGTGTCCACCCGGGCATGGAGTGCGGTGCCCC
>JBBQML010000594.1:0-3913 GCA_038328885.1 Verrucomicrobiota bacterium
GTGCGCATGGATCCGGAGGCCGAGAAGGAACTGCGGCAGCCTAGCGATCACGTGTGGGATCGTGGTCTTCACGCGCGGCTCATCGATCGGCTGAGGGAACTAGGGGCGAAGGTGGTGGTCATGGACGTCTGGTTTGACGGAACCAACGAGCCGGCCGGGGACGCCGCGCTGGTTCGGGCCGCGACCGCCTTCACCAACCTGGTGGTGGCGGGGACCGTCCACAACGATGTGCGGCACGGCCAGTACCAACAGGAGTCGATCGAAGGGCCGTTCCCCGAGTTGGCTGCGGTGGCCCACTGGGGGCTGTCCTTCTTTCCCTACCCGCTGGATTCGATCGTGCGCCGTCCCCACCCGGGTCGTGGGGACAAACCGCACGTGGCGGTTGAAGCAGCGCGGTTGGTGCGCGGGGATCCGGGGTTGGATCCGGAGGACTCCTGGTTGAACTACTACGGTCCGGCGGGAACCATCGCCTCGATCGGCTACGCGGCCGCACTGGACGCGGCGGACGACGACGGACGATTCCGGGACAAGGTGGTGTTCGTGGGTGCAGTCAACCTCAACCAGATCGGGACCACGGGCGGCCGGTTGAACGACGAGGCCGGAACGCCCTTCATGCTCTTCCCGCGCTGGTGGGGGCAGCGCACGGCGGGGGTGGAAGTGGTGGCGACCGCGACCATGAACTTCGTTCGGGGCGAATGGCTCCGACGGTTGTCGCCGTTCGTGGAGGTGCTGCTGCTGCTGTTGGCTGGCGCCCTGGCCGGGTTTGGGCTGGGCCGGCTGCGACCGCTGCCGGCCCTGGTGCTTTCGGCGGTCGTGGGCCTGGGGGTGGGCGTGCTGGCGTGCTTGCTGGTGTGGCGGACGAATGTCTGGTTTCCCTGGCTGGTGTTTTGCCTGCTGCAGTTGCCGGTGGGGATGGCCTGGTCGGCGGTGGTCTGGGCCAACGGCGCCGCGGCGGGCCGCGGACGGGGCATCAAGACCAGGAGGGCCTGAGGGCGGCAGAGAACTCTGGCGTGGGGACCCGGCGAACCTGTTACATGGGCGGTGGTTGCTATGAAGAAGCGAGTTTTACACACAGCGAGGCCGTGCCGTTGGGCTTGGCGCATGAGGTGGCGGGCAGCTTGGGGCTTCCTCCTGCTGGCCGCGTTTGTTCCGGCCTGGTCCGTGGGGGCTCAGGCTGCGGACCGCGAGGCCCAGGCGACGGTTCTCTCCGCCGTGGGGAAGGTCGAGTTCCTCAGCGAAGGCTCGCGGACCTGGTACGTCGCGGCCTCGAACCTGGTCCTCTACTCGGGCGACCAGATCCGGACCGGGGAAAGAAGCCGGGCGCTCCTCCGGTTGCGCGATGGTTCACTATTGCCGATGAAGCAACTCTCCACGATCCGGCTGACGGAGCGTCCGCGCAGTGTCCTGGTGGAGTTGCTGCGCGGCATGATTTCCTTCCTCCACCGGGACGAGCCCGGCAGCCTCGAGTTTCAGGGGGGCGGCATCAACGCGGCGGTGCGGGGCACCGAGGTGGCCTTTGCACTGCGCGACGACGGTGGCGTGGTGATCACCGTGTTCGACGGCGAGGTGGAAGTCTCGGATGCGGGCGAGTCTCCCGTGAAGCTCCGGACCGGCGAGGTCGCCATTGCCCGGGCCGGACAGCCCTTGGAGCGGAGTGCCACGCTGGTGGCGGGTGACTGGTCGGCGGTGCAGTGGGCGCTGTCGTACCCGGCGATCCTGGATCTCGGGGAACTCCCGGGCGGAGGGGCGGCCGAGGCCGTCCTCGGGCCGAGCCGCGAGGCCTATCAGCGGGGCGATCTCGGGCAGGCCCTGGCGCGCTATCCAGCGGAGCTTGAGCCAGCCGAGGACGGTGAGCGGATCTACCTCGCGGGGCTCCTTCTCGGGGTGGGCTCGGTCGAGGAGGCGGACGCACTCCTGCGGCGCGTGACGGGGGACGGGGATCTTCCCCGATTGGCGGCGGCCCATCTCCGGTTGATCGACGTCGTACGGTACGGGCCGACGTTCCGGGCCGTTCCCGTTATGGTGCCCGTGGGGAATGGGTGGCCGACCGCCACCGAAGCAATGGCGGACTCCTATGCCCTGCAGGCCGCGGGCCGGTTGGCGGAGGCTCGCGACGCGGCGGAAGCCGCCACGCGGAAGTCGGCGTCCTTCGGGTTTGCCTGGGCGCGGCTGGCCGAGCTCGAATTCAGCCTGGGCCGGCGTCGGGCGGCGGCCGCGGCATTCGGGGAAGCGTTGCGGTCGGGGCCGGACAACCCCGCGGCCCACGTGGTGCAAGGGTTCGTTCACGCCGCTGCAAACCGGATCAAGGAGGCCGAGGCGTCCTTCGAGACCGCGCTCGGGTTGGATCGTTTCCTGGCCAACGCGTGGCTGGGACGCGGGCTTTGTCGCATTCGGCAGGGGGATCTCACCCGCGGCCGGGAGGACCTTCAAGCGGCGGTGGCGGTCGAGCCCCAGCGTTCGCTCCTGCGCAGCTACCTGGGGAAGGCGCTGCTGGACTCGAAGCCGTTCGGCGGGGCCGCGGCGCGGGAGGAGAAGGCGCGCGAAGAACTGGCCCTCGCACGGCGTCTGGACCCGGGAGATCCCACCCCCTGGCTCTACTCGGCTCTGCTCAACCAGCAGGAGAACCGCATCAACGAGGCGGTTTCCGACTTGGGAGAATCCCAGCTCCGAAACGACAACCGGGCGCTTTTCCGCTCGCGGTTGGGGCTCGACCAGGACCGCGCGGTGCGCGGGGCAAACCTGGCGAACGTATTCGCGGACGCGGGCCTCCAGGACATCGGGCTGCGCGAAGCCACGCGGGCGGTGAACGCCGACTACGCGAACGCGGCGGCCCACTATTTCCTGGCGAACAGCTACGATGCCCTGCGGGACCCGCGTCAGATCAATCTCCGCTACGAGACTCCGTGGTACAGCGAGTTCCTCCTGGCCAACCTGCTGGCACCGGTGGGCGCCGGGTCGCTCTCGCAGACCGTCGCGCAGAATGAGTACTCCCGGCTCTTCGAGCGGGACCGCTTCGGGGTCGTCAACACCACCACCTGGACGGCGAACGGGGACTGGCTGCAACAGACGGCCCAATACGGGCAATCAGGGAATCTCGCCTACGCGCTCGATGCCTACTACCGGTCCGAGGTGGGGCAGCGGGTGAACAACGACCTTGAACAACTGGAACTTGCCGCCACGGCCAAGTTCCAGGTGGGGCCGGCGGACACGGTGCTGCTGAGGGCGAGCTGGTACGACGCCGAATCGGGGGACGTATTGCAGCGGTACGACCCCGACGACGCGATCGAGGGGTTGCGGATCGAGGAGCGTCACGAGCCGACTGCGCTGGCCGGATGGCATCACGAGTGGCGGCCGGGGGTCCACACCCTGTTGCTGGTGAGTCCCTGGAACACGCGGCTGAGCTACGAGAACCCGGCGAACCGCGTGCCGTATCTGCTGCGCGACAACGCGGGCAACGAGTATCCGGATGTGGCCGTCGTGCCGCTGGAGGACTACAGCAGCCGATTCACCGGGGTGTCGACGGAACTCCAGCAGATCTGGCAGGCGGGACCGCAGACGCTGGTGGGCGGGGTGCGGTACCAGGCGGGTGGATTCGACACCTCGGCGCAGCTGAACGTGGCGGCCTTCGATCCGGCGGTGCCTTCCACCTCGGCGGTCGATCCCGGCTTCGAACGGGTGAGCTTGTATGCCTACGACCAGTGGCAGGTGTGCCGCGTGGCGCTCCTCACGGCGGGGGTGGCCTACGACCGCCTGCAGCAGCCGGTCAATTTCCGGACCGTGCCGTTGACCGACGGCACGGATACCTCGGACCAGGTGTCACCCAAACTCGGCCTCACGCTGACGCCTTGGAAGGGAGGCACCCTGCGCGGTGCCTGGACGCGGTCGCTGGGCGGCGTGAGCTTCGACCAGAGCT
>JBBQML010000595.1:0-3906 GCA_038328885.1 Verrucomicrobiota bacterium
TTTTCCCTGCATCTGTCGCATGAGCTATGCGCCACAGGCTTGGAGAAATCCCGCCCGAGCAGTCTCTCTCGTCTGCGAACAATTGCGGACCGGCGGACGTCAACCCAAGTTTTGATCGCAGGAGTGTCCCGGACACCGTTCGCGTTGGCAATGTGGGTGCAATTCCAGGTCAAAAGGAAGTCCATTCCGTGACGCGTGGCGACCGCGATGTGCGAGGCGTCCGTCGCCGCCTTGGCCGGAATGGCTCCTGAGGCCATGAACGCCTCGGCAATGCGGCTCGTTTGCTCGTCCACAGCAAGCACCGGCAACCCGGCTATGATCCCGCAGCGGCGCTGGGAGACCTCGTGATCGCCGAGTGCAACCTCGTCCCACACGAGTGGCGGGAGCAGGTGTGGGGTCAGATCTAAATTGTTGACTTTCGACTCACGTTCCCGCGAGACCGCGCCGGCCGGGATGGGGGCTGGCTTCAAATAGTCAAACATTTAGATCTGACCCCAAGCGCTATCTTCGGCAGGCTCGGTTCTTGAAGGAGCTCGGCCGGCGTCGAATCCCGATCCACTACGGCGCGCAGGAGTTGGCCGAGGACTTGGATGCCGTCGCCCACCTAGCGCCCAAGTGAGCGCCGTCTCGGTCGGCCGCGAGATGCGCCCGGATGCTTGCCCAACGCCGTGTGGGGGCGTAGCGTTCGGCATGCTGGATTGGAGCCAATGCGCGGCCGTAGAGCGCACACCCGGCAAGGTGAGCGGATCGTGGATTTTTCGCGGTACCCGCGTTCCGGTCAGGGCCCTGTTCGAGAACCTCGAAGGCGGGGCGCGGGTCGAGGACTTCCTTGAGTGGTTCCCAGGCGTGACGCGGGAGCAGGTGCTGGCTGTGCTCCGACACGCCGAGGAGACGCTGGCGGAGCCGGTTGCCTGATCGGACCGGCCAGCCGGCTTGCCGCAGCGCGACGGGACGCCTAGACTGTCCTGGTGAACGCAGTTCTGCTCGACGCCGCCAAGGCCCTGCCTCTGTCCGAGCGTATCGAGCTGGCCGAAGCCCTTTGGGAGAATCTCGCCGAGTCCGGGTATGAACCTCCTTTGACCGCGGCTCAAGCGGCGGAACTGGATCGGCGCGTGGAGGAACACCGCCGGAATCCCGAGGCCGCTGTTCCGTGGAACCAGGTCCGGGCGGAGTTGGAGCGGAATTACGCCCCTCGGGGATGAGATCCAGCGTACTCCTCCGGCCGCTCGCCCGAGTCGAACTCGCCGAAGCGGTTGCGTGGTACGAGGCCGGTCTCGGGCTGGAGCTGAAGGACGAGGTGGATGTTGTTTTGGGGCAAGCGGCGGAGACGCCGGGGCGATTTCGGCGGGTTCGAGGCGAGGTCCGGCGAGCCCTCCTTCGCCGCTTCCCGTACGCCCTACACTTCCTCGCAGAACCCGACGCCATCGTGGTGCTCGCGGTCTTTCACGTTCGGCGTGATCCCCGGCATTTGGAGGGGCGCGGTTGACCGAGTCGGCTCAGGTCGCGATGGGCGTGGGAGACTGCGGCAAGGTTTCGGTAAGGTTCGGGGTGCTTCCTTGCCTCGGCGCGAATCCCAATGCAGAACCGAAATTTGCATTGTCTGTATTGGTTGAAACGCGTCTTCAGCGCAACGCCGCGCTCCCTGCCACAACCCCTCCTGTTGAAATGATGAGTCTCCGGCTCTCACCGCTGAGCGATGGGCCCAAAGACCGCGTGTTGCCACGCTTGAACCGCCCCGGGAGCTCGCATATCAAGGGGTGCGACAGTCGGGTGGCCTCGACCCGCGCAGGCAGTGGCAGACAATGGAGAACCTCCTTTCCCAAGCCCTCGGCCAGGACGTGAGCAAGTTGGCGGCCGAGGAGAAGCAGTTGCTCCTGTCCCGCCTGCTCGCCCACCTCGCCCATGAGATCCGCAATCCCCTGAGCTCCCTCGACGTCCACGTGCAGTTGCTGACCGAGGACCTCGAACACGCGCCTCCGGAGTTGCGGGAGCAGGTCGCCGGGCGCCTGGACGTCATCCGCGGGGAATTGCACCGGCTCGAGAGCGTGGTCCGTCACTTCGGGAGCCTCGCCGGACCGTCCACCGTGGACCTGCAGGCCCTCGACCTCCGGCCGATCGTCAACCATGTCAGCCAGTTGCTCGGTCCGGAGGCTGCCGCACGCGGCATTGGGCTGTTCACGCACATCCCGGCCGCCGTGCCCCTGGTGAGGGCGGACCCGGTGCGCCTCACGCAGGCTCTCCTCAACGTGGTCATCAACGCCCTGCAGGCGGTAGAACGGGAGGGCCGGGTGGAGGTTCGCCTCGACCTCGACGAACGCCCGGAGTGCCCGCACGTGCTGGTCGTGGTGGAGGATGACGGTCCCGGGATCCCGACGGACAAGCACTCGGCCATCTTCGAGCCGTTCTTCACCACCAAGACCGGGGGAGGCGGGTTGGGGCTGTGGATCGTCGAACAGATCCTCCTCGCCCACGGCGGGAGGGTTACGGTGGGGCCGTCGCGGCTGGGTGGCGCGCAGGTGACCCTGGCCTTGCCGCTGCCGCGCGGGGAAGGCGCGCGTGGATAAGTCGAAGGTCAAGATCCTGGTCGTCGACGACGAACGCGCGCTGTGCGCCGGCCTGCAGGAGGCGTTGCATCGCGAGGGGTACACGGTCGAAGCGGCGAACGACGCGGCGACCGCCCTCCGGCTCGTCAGCGAGGGCCTCTACAACCTTGTGCTGACCGACCTGCGGATGCTGCCGGCCAGCGGGTTGGACCTTCTCCGTGAGGGGCGCCGGAAGAGCCGCGACACGCAGTTCATCCTCATGACCGCGTTTGGGACGGTGGAGACGGCCGTGGAGGCGATGAAACTGGGGGCGTACGATTACATTGTTAAGCCCATCGACCTGCAGCGGCTGCGGTTGCTGGTGGGCAGGAGCCTGGAGCTCCAGGCCGTCGTCGCGGAGAACACCGAGTTGCGGGGGCGGCTGCAGAAGCGGTCCGAGCCGAGCCTGTTGACCGGGGAGAGCGAAGGCATCCGCCGGGTGACGCAGGTCGTGAGGGAGATTGCCCGGAGCGACGTCACCGTGCTGATCGAGGGGGAGAGTGGGACGGGGAAGGAGTTGGTTGCCCGTTCCATCCACCTGCAGAGCGAGCGGGCGGACCGTCCGTTCATTTTGGTGAACTGCGCGGCCTTGCCGGAGCAGTTGCTCGAGGCGGAGCTGTTCGGGCACGCCAAAGGCGCCTTCACCGGCGCTATCGCGACCAAGCTGGGCCGGTTCCAACTCGCGGACGGCGGCACGTTGTTCCTCGATGAGATCGGGGATCTCTCCCCCAAGGGGCAGGGGGACCTGCTGCGCGTGCTGGAAGACGGCTGCTTCCGGATGGTCGGCGCCACCGAGGTTACCCGGGTGGACGTTCGGGTGATCGCGGCCACCAACAAGCGCCTTGAGGAGGCGGTTCGGGAAGGGAAGTTCCGGGAGGACCTTTTGTACCGGCTTCAGGTCGTCCCGATTCCGCTGCCGCCCCTGCGCGATCGGCCGGAGGACATCCCCTTCCTGGTGGAGTCCCTATTGCATCATTTCACGACCAAGCATCGCCGACGACGGAAGCGGCTCACCCCCGAGGCCCTGCGGGTCATCCAGCGGTTTCCCTGGCCCGGCAACGTGCGCCAGTTGCGAAACCTCCTCGAGCGGTTGGTCCTCACCGTGCCCGGGGCGGTCATCGAAGCGGGGGATCTCCCGGAGGCTGTGCGGCTGGAGAGTTCGAGCGCCGGGTCGATCACCCTGCGGCCGGGCCTGTCGCTGGCGGAGGCGGAACGAATGCTGATCCGGCAGACGCTCGATCATGTGACCCGGAATCGGGAGGAGGCGGCCCGGGTGTTGGGTATCAGCCGCCGGGCGCTGCAGTACAAGTTGAAGCTGTACGAC
>JBBQML010000596.1:0-3903 GCA_038328885.1 Verrucomicrobiota bacterium
CATCACCTGCTCCTGCATCCCTCCGTGCGCGAAGGGTGGGGCTTGAATGTCATCGAAGCGAATGCCGTGGGGACTCCCGCCGTGGTCTACCCGGTCCACGGGCTCGTGGATTCCACGGCCCACGAGGAGACCGGCTTCGTCGCCCGCGCGGAGACGCCCGCGGATCTCGCGGACGGCGTGGCATGGATGACCGCCGAGGAGGAGCGCTACGCCCGTCTGCGCCGTGCGGCATGGCGGCGCACGGAGCGCTTCCGCTGGGCCACGGTCATCCCCCAGGTCTGCGATTTCCTGGAAGCCCAGGCGCGCGGGACCCCCAAGCCGTGAGATGGTGATACGGTCTGCGCGTGGGTTTCTTTCTGCCGGTTGGCGGCCATAGGCCAAGCCCCCACCCGTTCAGAGGGGGCGGAACTGGTCGTCGAGCCCCCAGATAAACCCCGACGTTGCACCTCCCCCAGCACCGCGATCTGACCGTTGGTCCGCAGGCTGACCGCGTCAAAGGCAGCCCGGCTCCAGCCCTGGAACTGCGGGAGGCGCACACGCGCGCGAAGTCATCGGCCCGTGGGCGCGCAGCCACTCTTCCCAGTCGGCCCCACCCAACTCCCGGGCACTCTCCGGGATCACGACGTCGCTCGTCCGGGCATCCGCGGCCAACCGCGGCACGCCCCTGGGGTCGAGGCTGAGGGAGACCGTGGTCGCCGCCCCACTCCGCGGGCCCGACAGGGAGCCGAGGACGCCGACCAACACCAGAGCGGCACGCGTTCACCGCGCCGCTCTCCTTGCCTGTTCCGAAAACGCTCGCATCGGCGTCCAAAAACGCACGGGAGCCCGCTCTCGTCAACCGGGGCCCCGCCGGGGAGCGGCCACCCACTGCGACCCGGACCAGCGAACCACGGAGAGCATCGCCCGCCGGGCGCCCGAGCGATCGAAGCTCCACGGGCCGGTCACGCCCCCCCCAGCCTCGGTCAGGGGAAACCGCGCGGCGACGGGTCCGTCACCCGCCCGGAGGAGCAGAGCCAGGGCAAGGCCCGCGGCATCATACGCCGCACGGGCCGTCGCATCAGCCGCCGCAAGCATCGGCTCAGTGCCCCACGACGGCAGCGGATCACCCCCTGCCCGGTCTCCTCCCGCGGAAGGTTCCACGGCAAAATCGGCCAGCAGCAGTCCCTCGGCCGCGACGCCGGCGGCGTCGATGAGCGTGCGACCGCGGGCCGCCCTGGGGACGGCGATCTCGCCGCGATACCCGCGCGACCGCAACAGTCCGGCGGCGCGGGCCGCCGTCGCGGCGTCGAACCAGAGCAGCACCCCGGCCGGAGGGGCGGGCTGGCGCTCGAGGACGGACGCCAGAAGGAGGGCCCCGAGCCGGTTGGTATCGCCGGGGACGAACTCCGAAACCGTCAACTTCCCCGCCCGGGCGACGCGGGTCGCAGCCGTTCGCAAGTCAGTCGCACGCTCCCGACCGCTCCGATCAGCGGGCACCACGGCCACCCAGTCGGCCGCCCAGGGCAGGATCGCGGTGGCCTCCTCCACGGTGGAGGGCACCACCTGCACCACCCAGGGAATGCCAGCGCCGGTGACCGAAGTGTCGGGGCACAGACAGATGACCGGGGTTCGGGTACGTCCCGCGACCTGGAGGACGAGGTGCGTCGCCGTCCCGCCGGTCGGGGCGAGGACCACCCGCGCCAGGTCATCGAGCACCAGGCGGCCCGCCTCGTCGCCGTCGTCTCCCCACTGGCCCGCCCTCCCGCGCACGACCAGTTCAGCGGGCGGGGTGCCGGTGCGGTTGAACGCATCAAGGGCAGCCTGGACACCGCGGCGCAGGGTCCCGGCCTGGGGCTCATCGACGGGCAGGAGCAGACCCAGGCGGGGCGGGACCGACGCGCCGTGGGTGATGCCGCCGGGATCGGCGAGCAGGACGAACAGGGCCACCACGACGAGGGCGGACGCGCGAGCCGCCGCGGAACCCGGCGGCGGTTCGATGCTCCGAGCGTGCGGCGGCGCGGGTGAGGCAGGCATATCTCTCGGCGCGGGATTCCTCAGCCCGGTTGGGGCGGGCAAATCCGGCCAAGGACATCGCCCATGTGCGCGTAGAGCTCCCGGCCGGCGGCGCTCTGCTCCAGGAGATCTGCGCACAACTCGACGCGGCCCGGCTCGAACATCGTGAGCACGGCGGATCCGCCAAACCGGAAATAGCCACGCTCCGCCCCCTTCGCCACCGGTTGACCCGCGGCGAACGTATGCACCGCGCTGCCAACGTTGGTGGCCCCGATCTCGGCGGTCAGCACGCGGCCGGCACCAACGGCGGTCTCCAGTTCGCCGAGCCAGCGCCGGTTCTGCCACAGGTACGACAGGTTCTGGCGCAACGCGATCGGGTTGACCGACCACAACCAACCGTCCACCAGGCGGGCAGGCGTCGGCGTGCCGGCCAGGACGAAATGGAAGCGGTGGTAATCCACGGGACAGAGGCGCGAGAACACCGCCGCCCCGCCCGCGTAACGACGTCGCAGCGCCTCGTCACCGAGAAAGCGGGCGAGGTCGAACCGCTGGCCTTTCACGAGGAATGACGTGGTTGCCTCGAGGTTCGCGAACCCCAGGTGACGGCCGTCCGCCGGAAAGACCACGCCCAGCGGGTCCGGATCGACCGGCCGGGCCCCGGCCCGCAGTCGGCGGTAGAAGAACTCGTTGAAGCTGCGGAAGGAGGGAAGAGGGTCGGCGAACTCGGTGGCGTCGAGCCCGAACTCGCGGACGAACGGTCCGATGCGAGCCCGGCTGGCGGGTAGATCCATGCGCCAACCGTACCAGCGCGAGAACCATGCCCGCTTGGCAAGGGTATGGAGCGCGAGCCGGCCGAGGCCGGTGCCATACGCCCACCGCAGCCAGGTGTTGCCATAGACCCGCTCGGTCTCCTCGCGCCCGGTGTAACGGTCGAAGAACCGGATCGGGGCGTTGGCGGCGGGCGTGCTCAGGTTGCCTCGGGCATCATGCCGGTCTGCCGGGCGTACTTGAACAGGCCGCCGGCATCGATCACCGGGCGGACCTCTCCCAGGGACTTGAGCGCGTAGACCTTGCCGCTCGCCGCGTGCGTGATCGTGTTGGCGTCGATATCGACCGTCGCCTCGTCGCCCGTCTGGAAGACGTCGCAAAGCCGGGTGGTGCCCTCAATCGGGTAAACCTCTCCGGTCGCGATGCAGTTCCGGAAGAAGATCCGCGCGAAACTTTCGGCCACAACCACCTCGCAGTTGGCGGCGCCCAGGGCGATGGGCGCATGTTCGCGCGAACTGCCGCAGCCGAAATTCCGGCCCCCGATCACGATCGGGTATTCGGTGTCCATGGCCCCCTCCTCCACGAATCGGGTGGCGTAGAGGGAGTCCGGCAGGCCGCAGAGGGCATAGCTGCCCAACTTCTCGTACTCGTCCGGGATCGTGGGCACGAGATTAAGGTACTGAGCCGGGATGATCTGGTCGGTATCGATGTTGTCGCGGACCACGTACACCGGCCCGGTGAAGACGCTCTGCATAGCGCGCAATCTGGCCCACCGTCGGGCAGGGTTCAACGCCCAAGGCGCGCCTCTCGGGGGTTGAGTTGGACCGCACTCGCGGCAACCTTCGCGACGGCCATGACGCTGTTGCCCCGAAACGCCACCCCAACCCTGCTCGTGTGGGTGGGCCTGTCGGCCCTGGCCGCCGGCCCCGACCATCCCGTAGCCGACCCCCGCGTGGGCAACTTCGAATTGCACCCCGCCCTCGAGTTGTCGCTGTTTGCGCGCGAACCCGATGTCGTGGACCCCGTGGCGCTGGCCTTCGACGAACTCGGGCGGGCGTATGTCCTGGAAATGCGGGACTACCCCTACGGCTTCGGACCCGAGCGGCGACCGGGCGGAACGATCCGGCGGCTCGAAGACAGCGA
>JBBQML010000597.1:0-3900 GCA_038328885.1 Verrucomicrobiota bacterium
CAGTTCGCGGTAACGGTCGATGTCACCCTGGCGGATTGGCGGCGATGGCCTGGTGGTCAGCGGGATTGGATATGGTCGTGTCGGAAGCCAGCGGGCCTTCCAACCAGACGACAGCACCACGGACGGAAGGTTACACTCCGCCGGACCCCTCGAGGGTCGCCGTGGCTCCGTTCCGTCCCCGCTCCCGGAATCAGGCCAGGTGCCTCGTGAAGAACGCGATCGTACGTTCCCAGGCCAGCTTGGCGTTCTCCGCGTCGTAGCGGCCCGTGGAATCGTTGTGAAATCCGTGATTGCACTTTGGATACATGTGCATCGCGTACTCCACGCCCGCGACCTTGAGATCCTGCTCGTACTCCGGCCAACTGGCATTGACGCGTTCGTCGAGCTCAGCGAGCTGGATCAACATCGGAGCTTTGATGTTCTTGCGGATCTCCTTGGCCGCCGGAGTGCCGTAGAACGGGACACCGGCATTCAGGGTGTCGGGAACCGCTGCCGCCAGCATATTGACGATGTACCCGCCGAAGCAGAATCCGACCGCCCCAAGCTTCCCATTGCTCAGTTCGTGGCCTTTCAAGAATTTCGCCGCCGCGATGAAGTCCTGCTCGATCTTGGCGCGATCGAGCGAACTCTGCTTGGACCGGCCTTCGTCATCGTTACCTGGGTAGCCGCCCACTGGATGCAAAGCGTCCGGCGCGAAGGCGACAAAGCCCTGTTTGGCCAATCTCCGAGCCACGTCCGCGATGTAGGGATTGAGTCCGCGGTTCTCGTGAACCACGAGCACGACCGGCCCCTTGCCGTTCCGCGCGGTCGGAACCACCAGGTACCCGCGCCCTTCCCCGTGGCCTTGGGGTGAAGGAAAGGTGACGAAGCGGCCCTTGATGTCGGGATCGTTGAAGGAAACCTGCTCTGCCTTGGCGTAGTTGGGCATCAAGGCTCCCAGGAGCACCGGCATCGTGAATCCAGCCACGGTCAGCTTGGCAAGGCGGGCCATGAAGGTGCGACGGTCAATGATTCCGTGGGCGTATTCGTCGTACCAATCAAACGCTTCCTGCGGGATGGGCAGTTCGGTTGGGGTGTGGCAGACGGCATTCGAGGGGGCGTTCATGGCAATCAGGAAGGTCGCTGGTACCCCGGGATAGACGCTCAGAATTCAGCATGGTGACAGCTCTTTCTTTTCTTGCCCGCAGACGTGAACTGTTGCCCGCAGAAACCGCCCGATCTCACTTGGTGCCGAAGTGTTGGGGGCTTCCGGCTCACGTTGTTCACCAGTCCGTGCGAAAGATTCTTGAGGGCCAGCGTGACTCCCGCCGACTGGTGATCCTTCAGCGCGGGCAGGTTGATCAGCTTCTTCACCTCCTGCGTCATGAACCGGGCCACCTGGGAACGGCGCGCCGCGGGATTGGTGCCGCCTCCCATAAGCCAATAGTCAACAATTTAGATGCGACCCCATGCGCGCGCTGAATTTCATTCGTGGTGGGCTTGCTTCGGCCGGACGGCGGACTCCCGGTCACCGATCAGCAGGAACGCCGTGGCTTGATCAAGTAGCAGCGTGGGGTCGGGTCGGACGGGGTCCAGGAGCGCTTCGATCTCCGCGAGGGCGGCCCGGAGATCCTCCTCTCCAGCCGCCATCTGTCCGAGGCCGATCCGGGCACGGCCGCGGCGGACCAGCCAGCGACACTGGATCCGGGAGGCGGCCAACTCGGGCTCGATCCGTTTCAAGGCGGCACGAAACTGCCGGTCGTCGAGCAACGCTTCGACGCGCTCGATCCCGAGGACGCCCGCACCCGTCTGCTTCAAGCCTTCCTCGATCCCGGCGAGCCGCTTGCGATGGAGCTTCAAGCGACGTTGCAGGTCGCTCCGGAGGAGGTACCACTCCGGATTTGTCGGATGCAGTCGCAGCGCGGCGTTGCAATCCTCGAGGGCTGGCCGGCTGCGGCCTTCGGAGCGAAGGCACTCGGCCCGCAGGATCAGCAGTGCGCCGCGGTCGATGGGCTCCTCGGGCTTCAGTCCAAGGGCCCGGGTGACCGTGGCGATGGCCTCCTGCGGCTTCCCTTCGAGCAACTGGATTCGCGCCAATTCACGCAGGGCAGGCAGCGACTGCGGGTCCAGGGCGGCGGCGCGCTCCAGATCCCGCCGCGCCTCCGGGTACTTGCCCAGAACACCGAACTCGACGGCGCGTTCGATGAGCAGTTCCGGGGCCTCGCCCCAACTCTGGATCAGCGCCGTGAGTTCCTCGATCTCGTGCTCCGGCCCCTCGTGCGCCCGCGCCGCGGGATTCGCGGCGAACGCGAGCCAGACGACCGCGAGAGCACCCGGGATCGTCCACCGCCGACACGCTGCCATCGCGCGATGCATCAGTCCTCGAGAATGAGCATCGGGTCCAGGTGCAGTTCGGCGCTGTCCAACCCGGCGGTGTGCGCCTCGATGGCGAGGACGTTCACCCCATCCTTCAGCTGCTTGTAGGCCTCCTTGAGGACGATGTACTGGCCCACGTGGTCGGCCCGGGCGGTGACCTTCTGGGCATTCCGGCCGCTGCTTCGCCCCACCCCTACCCGGGCGACTTCACGTCCGTTCAGATAAGCGATGAAGGCGTCGTCGTACGCGATCTGAAGCCCCAGTTCGGTGACGCGGTCGGCCTGCTCGATCTCGAAGGTGCGCCGGACGTAGAGCACGGACTGCTTCCCGCGCATCGCCTGGAGGTCCGTCGGGCTCGTACCCGAGCCAAACCCGAAACCGCCCTCGCCGGTCGCCCAACCACTGGCGTTGAACTCGGGTCGGGTCCAATCCGTGCCGCGGGGTGCCGGATTGAACGTGTAGTGCCAGGAAGCGCCCTGGGGGATCAGCACCCGGTGATCAACGGCTGGGGCGGCGGCGACCCCGACTTGGTTGGTCGGTTTGACATAGGCCGGCGGCTGCCAGGGCAGGGCGAGCCGGTTGGGGGAAACCCGGCCCCGCTTGACCACGCTGAAGAGATCCTGCTCGACCCCGTCGCGATTGATCATCCGGGCCACCAGCGTATCCCCCTCCACGTCGATGAGTACGGAGCCGTGTTCGACGATGATCCGTCGCATCACCGGCATGCTCCCCACCCGGCCCAGGTTCTGGCCAGCATTGCCGGTCACCACCTGGACGGTGCCTTCGTGGGGGTGGATGCCGGCACTCTTCCGATAGGCGCCGTCCCCCGAGGGATCGCCATCGCCATCATCGAGAATCACGTTCTCGGCCACCGTGTCGGTGGCATAGGCACCGTCCATGAGCATGGACCGCTCGTAGGTGTGCGAATGCCCGGTCAGCACCACGTCGACGCCACCCTGCTCGATGATGGGCATGATGTGCTGTCGCATCTCGGTGAGGTCCTGCTCCTTGTCGCTGTCGTGGCTGCCCTTCGTGTAGGGCGGGTGGTGCCAGAACGCGATCAACCAGTCGGCGCGGGCCTTTTCGAGATCCGCCTTGAGCCACCGGGCCATGGGTTCGTCCGGGCGGCGGTCAAGGTCATGGGAGTCGAGGCAGATGAAGTGGATGTTGGCGTAGTCGAAGGAGTAGTACGCCTCGGTGCCCGAAGCGAGACCGCCGGCTTCGCCTCGAGTGGGGACGACGTAGGCGTCGTAGTACGGACCGATGCCGGTCCGACCGCTGGACGTTCGGCCCTCGTGGTTTCCCATGGTGGGCCAGCAGACCTCGTGGCGCAGCGTAAGGTCGTAGGACTCGAAGAACCGACTCTGGAACTCCATGTCGCGGCCGATGCCGTAGGCCATGTCCCCAACGTGAAGCAGGAAATCCAGGGGATGCCGCTCCCGCTCAAGGGTCCGGAGCATGGCCTCGTGCACGGCCACCTGGGGTTCGCGACCGGTCCCGCCATCCCCGATGACCCAGAACCGCACCGGACGCTGGGATCCCACG
>JBBQML010000598.1:0-3891 GCA_038328885.1 Verrucomicrobiota bacterium
GGTCATTGACATACCAGGGTGGGGTTTGGGGTGGACCGCACAAATCTCTGTTGACATGGCTATAGACGCCCTGATCGCGAGGGTCAAGCGGCCTATCGGCCTGTCAGCCCGAGACCTACGGCGAAGCAGGAGCCGGTTCCAGCCGCCTTCTCCCGGTCCGGACCGGCGGCCGCGCCGAGCCGCGGCGCCTCAGTCAGGGTGGCTTCGCGTGCCCGGACCGCCTTGACTTGCAGGCGAAAACCGCCCGTGGCGCGGCTCGCCCCGCGGGATTCTGCGGCGCCCAGCTTGCCCCGCAGGCGGCCCGCGGCTAAACCGCGCGGGTGAGCTGGTGCTACCGAAACCTCCTGCGGCCAATCCTGTTCCGTCAGGAATCTGAGCGGATCCACAACCGCACCCTCCGCGCCCTGGGGCTGGCGAGCCGCCACGCTATGCTGCGCGGGATCCTCCGCGCGGCCTACGGATCCCCCGGCCTGCCCGTGGACACGATGGGCCTGCGGTTCCCGAACCCGGTAGGCTTGGCGGCCGGCATGGACAAGCTGGCGGAGGCGGTCCCGATCTGGGAATCGCTGGGATTCGGTTTCAGCGAACTGGGTGGAGTCACCCGCCTCCCCCAACCCGGCAATGATAGCCCGAGGATGTTCCGGGTGATCCCCGACGGCGCGCTCGTCAACCGCATGGGCTTCAACAATCCTGGCGCGGACGCGTTCGCCGACGCCCTCACGTGGTGGCGACAGTCGAATCTCTGGCCGCGCCATCCGGTGGGCGTGAATCTCGGAAAATCGAAGGTGACGCCGCTCGCGGAGGCGCCCGCTGACTACGCCGAGTCCTTTCGTCGCCTGCACCGGCTGGCCGACTTCTTCGTGATCAATGTCAGTTCGCCGAACACCCCGGACCTGCGGCGGCTGCAAGACCGTGCGGCCCTCGACGAAATCCTCGCCGCCCTGCGGGAAACGCAGTCGGAACTCGGCGGGCCCGCCAAACCCCTGCTGGTGAAGGTGGCCCCGGATCTGAGCTTCGATGCCCTCGATGAAATCCTCGAACTGGCGGAAGCCCGCGCCTTGTCGGGGATCGTCGCGACGAACACCACCCTTGCGCGGCCGGAGACCTCCGACCCGGCCCGTCAACGCCTCTATGCCGAGGCGGGCGGCCTGAGCGGGCGACCGCTGGCGCGACGGAGTACCGAGGTCGTGCGTCATCTCCACCGCCAGTCGCGGGGGCGCCTCCCGATCATTGGCGTGGGAGGGATTTTCACGGCCGCGGATGCGTGGGAAAAGATCACCGCCGGGGCGACCCTCGTCCAGGTCTACAGCGGGATGGTTTACGAGGGACCTGGCATCGCCAGGGCCATGGTACGCGGACTGCGCCGGCGACTCGACGCCGCCGGGCTCAAGGATCTGCGCGCGGCGGTTGGCCTGGCGGCGCACGCCTGAAGCAATCACGCAGGGGTGGCTTGCCCGCCACCGCGCCTGCGCAGATAGTCGGCCCGTGGATCTGACCGCGACCCAGCTTGCCGATCGCCTGCTGGCTTCCTACGCCTCCGTGGGTGGGATCAACCACGTGGACGGCCCCAACCTGCCTTCGAAGTCGGCGATCACGGCGATCACGCAGAATCTGCTGCGCCTGCTTTTCCCGGGCTTCTTCGACGACCGTCCGCTGGTTTCCTCCGAGCTGAAAGTGGAGACCACGCTCCTGCTGGCGTCCGTGCAGGAATGCCTCGAGACCGAACTTCGGAAGAGCCTCGAGTATGCGCCGCCTGCATCCATGGCGCGCTCGCAAGTGGCCAGCGCGGCCCGGCATCACACGAACAGGTTCCTCGCCTCCCTGCCCAGCCTGCGCGAACTCCTCCAGACGGATGCGGAAGCCGCCTACCGCGGCGACCCGGCGGCATTGAGCAAGGACGAGGTGATTGTCGCCTACCCGTTCATCGAGGCCATCGCCGTCCAGCGCATGGCCCACGAGCTCTATCTGGAGGGCATCGCCCTGCTGCCCCGGATCATGACCGAATGGGCGCACAGCCGGAGTGGCATGGACCTGCACCCCGGGGCGACGATTGGTTCGCATTTCTTCGTGGACCACTGCACGGGGACGGTCGTCGGCGAAACCGCGGTGCTGGGGTCCCACGTGAAGATGTACCAGGGGGTTGGTCTGGTGGCGCGGTCCCTTTCCGGGGGCCAGTCGCTTCGCGGAACGCGCCGCCACCCGACGCTGGAGGATCACGTCACGATCTACGCCGGGGCGACCATCGTGGGTGGGGAAACGGTCATCGGCGAGAACAGCACCATTGGCGGCAATGTGTTCCTCATGCACAGCGTGCCGCCGAACTCGATCGTGGTCTACGAGGACGGGCGGATGCTGGTGAAGGAGAAACGGGACCGCCTCCTGCCCGAGGTGGATTTCCAGATCTGACCCGGGGTCGGGGGCAGGCGGACTCGGGCGACTCAGCCGATTCAAAGCAGGGTTTCGGCGGCCACGATCCCCGGGAAGCTACCGATCACGCAGCTCCAATGGTCCGGTCCCGCCAAGCCCCGGACCCGGCTCCTCACGACCTCACTCCCCCTGGACCACGCGGAAGAACCGTCCGGGGTTCGCGAGCGGGGCGAGGAACACCGACGTGCTGGTCGGCGCGGTGGCGGTCATCGGTGATCCAATCGCGACCCAGGATCCCTCGAGCGCCGGCGCGTGTTCCAAGGTGTATCGCCTGCCGATCACGCTCGACCACGTGAGTCGCAACTCACCGGAATCCAGCAGTTCGACGGCAGTAAGCCGCAGCTCGGCGGGCCCGGACGGAGAATTGGCCGCGGCGGGCGTCGGACGATCGAGGCCCTGTCGCGACACGGGATCGGCCTCGCTCGCGGAGCCAAACGACGCGTCACCACCCCCGACCTCGTAGTCCAGGAAATCCACCACGGTCGGTTGTCCACCCTGGTCCCTCACCAGCGCCACGAACCCCCTAGGAAAGGCCAACCGAAACCCGGCATGCCAGGCCGTCGCGGTCTGTTCCGCCGTCTCACCGTCCGCCCAGACGAGATGGAAGGACTGGGCTGGCAACGAGGCGGAAACCGGGAACGCCCACTTCCGCAGGTTGGCCAGGTCGTCGGTGAGCCACCAACCCGTCAACTCCGCCGACGCAGAACCCCCATTCCAGAGCTCGAGCCACGGGTCGCGGTCGCCGGCATTGTCGACCAGGCCGGCCTCGTTCCGAGGCAGCACCTCGTTCAACCAGACGTCGGGAAAGGCCGGCAGGGACGCGCGAACCGAATTCGCGTACCCGGGTGTCGCCGGATCGCGCCGGACTTCCAACACCTCGACCCGCGCGCCCCAGACCAGGTCGGAGCTGCCCGGGTTGGTCTGGTGGACCTCGACGGCCAGCGTGTTCCCGCCCGCGGCCAGGCCCGTGACAGGGAGGGTGAAGGGACCTTCCTCGACCGCGTCGGCGACAGTCCTCGTGGCGGCCGTGGAGTCGCCCACCAACCCGGTGGGATCCATGCCAAGCCGGAAGATCTCGTCGCCGTTGAGGTACAACACGAAGCCGTCGTCCACGTAGGTGCTCAGCCGGAACAGGGCGCCGTCGGGATTGCCCGCGAAGTCAAACCCCGTGCGGAAGTAGTAGGTCATCCGCCCATCGGTCCGTGTCAGGGGCGTGTTCTTCGGGGCCCCCAATTCGGCATCCTCCACATAGAGCAGGCCGGGTCCGGCGGGCCAGGCGGCATCGTCGAACGCCGCCGTCGCCCAACCCTCAGGGGCGGGGCCGGTCTGAAGAAAGCGCCAGGTGTTGGTGAAGGCCACAACCTCGCGCGGAGCGTTGGTGGTGGCGCCAGCGAAGGCCGCCCAGTTGGCCACCCGCCGGTTGTCCTGCGTGGCATCGATCAACTGCAGCGAGGCGCCGGTGCC
>JBBQML010000599.1:0-3886 GCA_038328885.1 Verrucomicrobiota bacterium
TTTCTTTCAGGCGCTGGGCGATTGGGCAGCGTCGGGAGTTGTTCGCCGAGAGGTTGACTGAAACAGGCTGGGGGGCCTGCAGGCTCGGGCCCGTCGTGCAGGCTCACCGGCCAGCGGACCAGTAAGGAGCACGCGAACGTGGTCCCGATCCGACGGAACCTCCAGGGATTCGCCTGCCGAATCCGAGATGGGAACTGCCGGCGAAACCACGCTCTCAAGGCGTGACCCCGGGGGCAGGTTCCTCCTTGACCTCCAACGCCTGGATCCGAGGCGGGTTCTCCGGCGTGAGGGTGAAGAAAACCGCCAGGCTGCCCGCCTGGCCGCGCAGCTTGAACCTGCCACGGAGTTGGTTGAGTGCTTCAACCTCACTGACCGATTCGATGGGTCCCGTCCGGGCGAAGAGTTCCCGGGTGACTTCCCGCCGCTCCTCCAGGGGAGTGTCGGGGAAGAAGTTCTCCGCGAAAAGGTCGCTCGCCTCCGCGCCGTCCCAGTCGGGCAGGAGGGCCCGAAGTTGCTCCGCCCGCTGCCGGAGCACGTCCGAGGCGGGAAGCGCCCGGGGCCTCAACCCACCTTGGGTCAACAGCAGGTCAATCACTCTGGCCGTGGGGCGGGACAATCCCGCATAGGTCCGGTTTCCGAAGGCCACCACGCCGAATCCATAGTCCGGCAGGATGCGCCAGTCGCTGCCGAAACCGGGAAGCCCCCCGGCGTGCCCGACGCGCACCCGGCGCTGACAATCGGCCGCCCAATTCAGCCCGTAACCATAGGCGCTCATCATCGGGCAGGGCGTTCCGTCCGGAGCCTTGGCCGTGGAATCCATCCCGCTGACCCGCGCAGGCTGCTGCATCTCCCTCAGCGAAGCACGGCACAAGGGGCCCGCCTCCGGATCATCGCGCGGCGGCCAGGCCGACAGGTGCAGTGCCATGTAGCGCGCGAAATCCTCGATCGAGGTCAGCAACCCGCCCATGGGAGCGAAACTGCCATCCGGCAGCAGGGGTTCCTCCGTCCACGCCCCATCCCGCCACTGATACCCTCGCGCCAGGAGTCCGTCGGGCACCCGGCTGGGCTCCCAGTAGGTCGAGCCCATCCCCAGCGGACGGAGAATGGACGCGTCGATGTAACGCTGGCACGAACGTCCCCCGGCTCGGTGCACCAACCGCCCGAGCAGCGCGAACCCGAGGTTGCTGTACTCGTACTCGACCCCGGACGCGTTCGAGAATCGGACCGGGCCGCGGATCAGGTCGACGAGTTCGCCGTCGGTGTCGGCCAGTTGGCGGTCGCCCCACGGGTTGTCCTCGGGGAAGCCCGCGGCGTGGGTCAGGAGATGTCGCGCGGTGATCGCCGGGGCGTCCGTGGTGAGCAACCGCAGCCGCCTTAGTTCCGGGAGATGCCGGGAGACCGGCTGGTCCAGATCCAGACGGCCGGCGTCTCGGAGCCGCAGTACCGCCATCGCCGTGAAGCTCTTGGTCATCGACGCGATGCGGAACACGCTCCTGGGCGTCGCCTCGGTCCGGCGTTCGAGATCCGCGAAACCCATTCCACCCGAGAGCACGAGGCTGCCATCGACGACCACGCCATACGTGAGGCCAGGGATGTGGCGGTCCGTCGCGTGGTCCCGATAGATTTGGTCGACCTCCCCGGCGAGAGCTCGGACGCGGGCAACGCGATCGGTCTCCACGATGACCGGCGGCCGGTAGCCCGTCCCGGAAGCCACGGGAGCGGTGGCCGCTCGAAGCCGCTGGAGCTGGAATGTGTCGCCCGTCCCAAGCAGGGTCAGAGCGACGAGGACGCCGAGACGCGGGAGTCGACCGAGTCGACCGAGAATGGCTTTCACGCAGGGGGGCAGGGGGTGTTGGCTGAGTGTCGTTGGGGTCAGCCCTTGAATTAATAGTTAACCGGACGGCCGATCAACGTTCCCCTGGATCTCCAAGGCGATGCGCTGGGCCTCGGCGTCCGCTCCCATCAACCGGCGCCATCGTGCGATGTGCCGGCTTACCGCAGCTCCCGTCCGCATCCCAAGTTGGCCCGCCACCTCTCGTTGAGTCAGTCCACCGAAGCGCTGAAGCGCCCAACACGCCGCCGACCGCAGCACGGAGTCACGCCGCCGACGCTGGAACTCCCCCACCTCCGTGCCCAACGCGGTGGCCACCACAGTGAGCAATTCCTGGCTGGAGCGCAGCGCCGACGGTCGGCGAAACGAGACGTCCTCCGGCCGCAGCTGCTTTTCGCTGGCCTCGCGGTGGCGCGCCTCCACGAGGGCGTTGAAGCCGTCGGACCCGACGCTCAGGCGGGACCGGCGGTAGCCTTCGGCGAACGTCGGGTCGTCCCCAACCAACCCGCCTTCCACGTAGTCCCGATATCGCTCTGAGTTCCGACGTCCCTCCGGCGCCACCAGGGCGAGCAGCGGGGCCCGTTCCACGCCTGGCCAGGGGGGTTCCCAGCCCGCGTAGCTCCGGTAAGTGCTCCAGCGGTATTCGCGCAGGTGACGGAGGCGCTCCTCCAGAGTGGTGCCCGCCCACCGCCGACCGGAGACCGGGTTCAAATGGATGTACCGGCTGAGCTTCAGCAGGTACTCGTCACCCTCTACCAATTGGGCTTTGAATCGACCCTGGGTCAGATGGCCACACCGCCGATGGCGCCGGTTGAAATAGACGGCGTAGGTCGTCAGGAGGCGGCCCATGAACGCACTGAGATTCGACTCGGGCGTCCCGAGCAGCAGGTGGACGTGATTGGGCATCACGCAAGCCAGGTGCACGAGGACCCGATAGCGAGCGGCAGATTCGGTCAAGTCGTCCCGGAAGCGGGTGCGATCCCGGTCGTCCCGGAAGATGAGTCGGCGCTCATTGCCGCGAAATACCACGTGGTACAGCGCTCCCTCGAAGACCACCCTAAGCGGCCTGGCCATACGCGAGAGGCTTCCGGACTCGCCATGGACCGTCAATAAAGTATTAAATTAAGGGCTGACCCCAACTTTGTGCAGCAACCGCAGGTCCAGGGGTGGCGTAAACCGACGGCTGATGGCATGCTGCGCCGTTCTATGGCGCCGAGTTGTTCTGGATTTCGTACCCTCGCTCTCATTCTGGGTCTTGCCGCCGGCTGGGTCGGGCGGTTGGATGGAGCCACGATCAGTGGTTTCACCCCCGCCCAGGGCCCTGCCGGCACAGAGGTGCTCGTCTCGGGCACCGGCTTGCAGAACGCCATCGCCGTCTATTTCGGAACCACGGACGCGCCGGGCGACATCCTCTCGCGGGCGGCCAACAGCGTCCGGGCCCGGGTTCCACCCAACGCCCTCACCGGGCAAATCTCGGTGTTCAGCAGCGCTGGGCCGGCGGCGTCGAGTGCCCAGGTCTTTGTCGCCGCTCCGAGGGTGGAGTCGTTCCTGCCGTTGACCGGATCTCCCGGAACGTTGGTCACCATCTCCGGCGCCAACTTCGGTACCGGGCTGCCGGGCGGGCGGGGCGCCGTGACCAGCGTCCTCTTCAACGGAGCGCGCGCCGACTTCCAGGTGGTGGGCCTCAACCAACTTCTCGCGGTCGTGCCCCCGAACGCGACGACCGGTCCGATCACCCTCGCCAACGAAGCCGGCGCCCTATCCACCCTCGTTCCCTTCCAAGTAGCCGCGCTGATCACGAGCTTCGCCCCGGCGAAGGCCATGCCCGGGGACTCCGTCGAGGTGACCGGCCGGAATTTCGTCGGCACCCTGAAGGTGGAACTCGGCCTGGTCCCCGCGTCCTTCACCGTCCCCACCCCCTCGAATCTCGTCTTCCAGATCCCCACCAACGCCGTCAACGGCCGCCTCCAGATCACCACCCCGGCGGGGACCACGGGGACCTCCAGCAACGTCGTCGTCCTCCCACGCGTCCTCTCCTTCAGCCCCGGATTCGGC
>JBBQML010000600.1:0-3880 GCA_038328885.1 Verrucomicrobiota bacterium
GATGCCGATCCGAACCATGGGGCAGCCTTGTACGCGTACGGGCTCGTGGCCGAAGCCCAGGGGCAGTATGCGAACGCGCGTACCTCCTACGAGCGGTTGCTGGGTCGCTTCGCCGGGTTCACCCCGGTGGTGCGCCAACTCGCGATCCTCTATTCCGAGCGACTCGGTGACGACGCGAAAGCCGCTGAGTTCGGGATCAAGGCGCGCCAGGCGTACCCGCGCGACGACGTCCTCGCGGCCGCCTTGGGGAAGGCCGTGGCCCGCCGTGGGGACTTCGCCTACGCGGCTCAACTCCTCTCTGAGGCGTCCAGGACCCGGACCACGGACGCGGGCGTGTTTTATTATCTCGGCGTCGCGCAAGAGGGGCTCAAGAAGCCGGCGGAGGCGAAGCCGATGCTCGAGAAGGCATTGAGTCTCGAACCTGCTGCGCCGTTTGCTGCCGACGCCCAGAAGCGTCTCGATAAGCTCAAAGGCGGCTGACCCTCTGCCCGGACATCGATTCGCGGTCTGCAGGTGTGCGGTTTCTCCAAACTCCGGCACGCCGTCAGGCCTGGGGTGGGGGCTACCGCAATCGCCAAAGATGAGCTACACTGGCGGCCGATTATGGAGTTGCGGGACAGTAAGTCGGCGGCGAAGAGTCTTAAGTGGTTGCTGCGCAACCCTATGATTCTAGCCGCATCCCTCACCTTCTCGAGCGGGGTGGTCCCCGCCCGAGCGGAGGGAGACCGCGTCCTTTTGGCGTGGGACCCGAATGCCGAGCTGGATGTGGCTGGCTACCGGCTTTATTACGGGTTGGAGGGTGGCCGCTTTGACTCGGTCATTGACTGTGGGAACGTCACTGCGACGGTGGCGACCAACCTCCACGCGGGGCGTACCTACGGTTTTTATGTCAAGTGCTACAACACCCTTGGCCTCGAGAGTGATCCCTCCGAGTCGGTGTTCTACGCTGTTGCCGGGGTCGACCATCCGCCGGTCGCTTTTTCGGCGTCCTTTGAGGTGCAGGAGGGGGAGGTCAAGGAGATCGAGCTGACCGGGGCGGATGCCGATGGGGATTCCCTCAGCTTCTCGATTATTGACCCGTCCGTCCTGAGCAGCCTGGGCGGTCTGCCCCCGCGCGTCGTCTACCGTGCCCCCATCGGTTACACCGGCGGGGATGCCTTCCAGTTCAGAGTTCATGACGGCTACCGCTGGTCCGCCCCCGCCGAGATCCAGATCGAGATCCTCCGGACTGCGAATGCCTCGCGGGTCAGCCTGTTTGCCATGGAGGACCGGGTGGAGGAATTGACCCTGCCCGCCACCGATCCGTGGGGAGCAGGCTTGACCTACGCCGTGACGACACCCCCGCGGCACGGCAAACTGGAGGTGGATGTCGCGGCGCCCACCGTCGTTTACCGACCCGACAAGGACTACTTCGGTCCGGATGATTTTGTCCTCACGACCACCCACAGCGACGCCACGGTCAGCCGGGTGCTGGTGAGCGTCACCGTCGCCCCCGTCAACGATCCGCCAACTGCTGAGTCTCAGCAGCTCCGCTTGGATATCGGTGATCCAACCTTCATCCCGCTCCTCGGTGCCGACGTCGACTCGGAAGTGCTCACCTTCCGGATCCTGACTCGTCCCTCTCACGGCGTGCTCTCAGGGATTCCTCCCGACGTCACCTACACGTCCGGGGGCGGGTTCGCCGGCGTCGACTCGTTTGTCTTCGAGGTCGACGACGGGACTGACGTGTCCGGGCCTGCCACCGTGACCCTGATGGTTCCCGTGGGTGCAGGTCCGGACCAGATCGTCACCCTGCCCGGCAACGCGCTGCTTCGCGGTAGCCTGCACGATGAGGGGTGGCCCAGTTCGGAGCATCCGTTGGAAGCCCGCTGGCGGCAGTTCCTTGGGCCCACCCCCGCAACGATCTCCGATCCGTTCTCGACCACCACCCGGGTCTTCTTCGACAGCCCTGGCACGTATGCTTTCCAGCTGCGGGCGGCCGACGGTGTTTTTGGGTCCGTGGGCACCGTCTCCGTCCAGGTCAACACGCTCGCGCCGGGCCCCACGAACGCCTACCCTTGGGTGCTCTACCTCGAGGGCAGTTCCGGGCGCCTCGTCCCCCCGAGGCAGGTTTTCACGAATT
Organism: Verrucomicrobiota bacterium; assembly: GCA_038328885.1. Lineage (GTDB taxonomy): Bacteria > Verrucomicrobiota > Verrucomicrobiia > Limisphaerales > CAIMTB01 > CAIMTB01. Next base: position 2,123 of record JBBQML010000600.1, read on the forward strand.
CGCTCGCGCTTGCTTTCTCCCCGACGCGGTTGGCGACGTCGGCTGCGGACCTCGGTGAGATCACTTGGGACTTCGCGGTGCCGGAAGCAACGGAGTACATCCTGTGGTGCCGGGTGCCGGCCCGTAGCGCCACGCAGGATTCCTTCGTTGTGTCGATCAACTCGCTTCCGGAGACCCAGGACATTGCCGACCTGGGCGAGGAGGAGTTCGAGGGGGATTGGAAATGGACGCTGGTGCCCGGCCGCGGGGGCGGGGACCTCGGCGAGGCCTTCGCCTATGCCCTGAATCCGCGCGTGTTTCACCTGGCGGCTGGCCAGCATTCCGTCACCTTCCGCGGCCGCGAGATCGACACACAACTCGATGCCGTGATTGTCACGAACGATCCGACATTCGACCCCCGCGACGCGGAGCAAAACGGGGATCCGCCCGCACTCTCCATTGCCGTTTTGCCGATGGGCGATCTCGAACTTCGATGGGCATCCATCCCTGGGCGGCACTACCGGGTGCGAAGCTCCGAGGAACTCGCCCTCCCGCACGAGACCTGGGAGCCGGTCGGAGAAGTCCTCCGAGCCACCGACGTCGTGTCCTCGCTTACCGTACCGGAGGCCGCTCCAAACCGGCCCCGGTTCTACCGGGTGGCATTGCTTCCGTGAGCGGGTTTGCATCGCTCCGGGACAATGCTACATGGGGCGGTGTGGTAAGGAGCTTGGAGGAGGGATGGGCTTGAAGGTCCTGCTGGTTTACCCGCCGAACCCCGACACGTTCTGGGGCTTCAAGCATGTCCTACGCCTGGTATCCAAGCGGTCCTCCTATCCACCACTCGGCTTGCTGACAGTCGCGGCGTTCCTCCCGCGGGAGTGGAGGTTGCGCCTGGTGGATCTGAACGTGCGACGGTTGCGGGACGAGGACTTGGCGTGGGCGGATTACGTCATGCTCAGCGGGATGATCGTGCATCGCGACGCCGTGCGGGAGATCGCCACCCGCTGCCGGACGCTGGGTCGGACGGTGATCGCCGGGGGCCCTCTCTTCACCACCGGACATCAGGACTTTCCCGAGATCGGGCATTTCGTGTTGGGCGAGGCGGAGGACGTGATCGGGCGGTTGGTGGCGGACATGGAGCAGGGTACTCTCCAGCCGACGTACCAGGCAGAGGGGCGTCCCGACATCACCCGGGTTCCGGTGCCACGCTGGGACCTCATCGAGTTTCGACACTACGTCACCATGTCGGTCCAGTTTTCGCGTGGTTGTCCGTTCGATTGCGAATTCTGCGACATCGTGGCGCTGAATGGCCGGGTGCCGAGGAACAAGACGCCCGCACAGTTCGTCGCCGAGCTCGAGGCCCTCCGGGCGCGAGGCTGGAAGGACATGGTGTTCGTGGTGGACGACAACTTCATCGGCAACCGTGCCCGCACCAAACTGCTGCTGCACGCGATGATCGAGTGGCGGGAGCGGACCCGGACCTCGATGGGGTTCCTGACCGAGGCCTCGGTGAATCTCGCCGATGATCCAGACATGATTGCCCTGATGGTGCGGGCCGGCTTTCGGAAGGTCTTCGTGGGGATCGAGACGCCGTCGGTCGAGGGGCTTCACGAGTGCCACAAGCTGCAGAACGAGGGCCGCGACCTCGTGGCGGCGGTGCAGACCCTCCAGCGGGCCGGCCTCGAGGTGATGGGGGGGTTCATCGTGGGATTCGACAGCGATCCCCCCGACATCTTCCGGCGCCAGTTCGAGTTCATACAGCGGTCGGGAGTGGTGACC
>JBBQML010000601.1:0-3875 GCA_038328885.1 Verrucomicrobiota bacterium
AAGTCCGCGCCCCCGCAGCACCGCAACCGCGCGAACGACTTTGTCCAGGTCGGCAGTCTGCGGATCACGAACCGGGAAACGCCCGGGCACGCGGAGGATGGGGTCACCTACGTCGTGGGGGGTTTTCCGGAGGATGCTCCCCTCGTGGCGGTGGTGGGGGATGCCCTGTTCGCCGGTTCGATCGGCGGTGCCCCGGGCCGCGGGGCCCTCGCCAGGGGCAAGGTCAGCGAACAGATCTTCAGCCTGCCCGGAAACACCCTGATCTGTCCGGGGCACGGGCCGCTGACCACGGTGGACGAACAGAAGGCGGCGAACCCGTTCTTCGCCTGAACGGATTCGCCGCGGTGCGGTTAGACCCGATGCGGTTAGACCCGATGCGCGCTGCTTTGCCTACTTCTCGGCCTTCCCGGCCTTTTCGTCCTTCTCGATCTTAGAGGCGACGAGAATGCGCTTCTCGCCGTCCTTCTTGACGACGCCCTTGGCCACGACCTTGAGCTTGGCGGTGCAGAGGTTCTTGTGGAAGGCCTTGCTGACGTCGTTGTGCTCGAGGACGTAGAGGGTGGTCTTGCCGTCCTTCTCCTTGACGGTGATGGCGTTCAGGCAGGTGTCGCTCTTCTTGAGCTCGCACTTCAGGCAGCAGCCCTCGCCTTTGATCTCCTGTTCCTTCTCCTTCTCGGCACCGCGGGCGGAAGTGGAAAGAGCCAGGGCGACGCTGCAGGCGAGGATGGTGAGGATGTTCTTCATGATTGGTTGAGTATGGAATTTGCAAATCCAAGTTAGCCATCCTCATGCCGAATTCAATCCTGATCTCGAGCCCGCGGTTGGCGCTCAGAGCGGCGAATCAGCGTGCTTGCGTTCGAGTTGAGGCGGGCGGGCATCAACATCGTCGCGGGGCAGGGCGGCGGTGAACTGGTCCGTGTCCCCGACCTCCTGCTTCAGGCGCGCGAGGCGGTCCTGAAGTCCACGAAGCGTCGCGGCGGAGGCGGGATCCGCGGCAAGGTTGTGCATTTCCTGGGGATCCCGGGTGAGGTCAAAAAGCTCCCACTGATCCTTTTTCCAGAACCGGATGAGTTTGTGGGTCCGGGTGCGGATGCCGTAGTGGGCGCGGGTGTTGTGGTGACCGGGGTCGTGGTAGTAGCGGTAGTAGATCTCCTCGCGCCAACCGGCGGGTTCGCCGCCCTGAAACAACGGCACGAGGCTGCGGCCCTGCATTTCCGCGGGCACCGGCACTCCCGCCAGTTCGAGAAAGGTCGGGGCAAAGTCGCAGTTGATGGCCAGGGCGTCGCTGACGGTGCCGGCCCGGATTCCCGCCGGCCAGCGGGCGAGGAAGGGCATCCGGAGCGAGGGTTCGTACATGAACCGTTTGTCGTACAGGCCATGGTCTCCCAGGAAGAAGCCCTGGTCGCTGGTATAGATCACCAGCGTGTTGTCGCGCAGGCCGTTGGCGTCAAGCCAGTCGAGCAAGCGCCCGACGTTGTCGTCCACGCTCTGCACGCACGCCAGGTAGTCCTGGAGGTAACGCTGGTACTTCCAGCGCTTCAGTTCGTCGCCGGTCAAGGTGACCTGACGACCGTCGCGCTCGATCTCGACGACCTCGGGCTTCGTATTCAGCCACCGTTGCAGTTCCTGGCCCCGGAGGTCGGCGGGCGGGGTCAGTTTCAAGTCGCTGCGGGTGAGGTCGGCGAAGACCGACTGGCGCTGTTCCCGCAGGGCGTCGGTGCGGCCGGCGTGGTCGTCCCACAGGGTGGCCGGCTCGGGGATGGTTTTCGTGGCGAACGCGCGGCGGTGTTTCTCGTCGGGTATCCAGTTCCGATGCGGGGCCTTGTGGTGGGACATCAGGAAGAACGGCTTGTCCTTCGGGCGGTTCCTCAGGACGTCGAGGGTGAGGTCGGTGATGACATCGGTGGCATAGCCGCGGTACACGCGGTGGCCGTCACGATCGTAGAGGATGGGGTCGTTGTAGCGGCCCTGCCCGGGAAGGATGTTCCAGTGATCGAAGCCCTGCGGGTCCGAGCCGAGGTGCCACTTGCCGATCATCGCGGTGAAGTAGCCGGCGTTCTGCATCCGGTGGGCGACGGTGGTTGTGGCCGGGTCGAGATGGTTGAAGACCGGCACGCCATTGCGGTGGCTGTACTGGCCGGTGAGGATCGTGGCGCGGCTCGGGGTGCAGATTGAATTCACCGCGAAGCAATGGTTGAGGCGGAGCCCGGCGGCGCCGAGGCGGTCGAGGTGGGGCGTCTGGTTGATCACGCTCCCGTACGCGCCCACCGCGTGGGCGGCGTGGTCGTCGGTCATGATGAACAGGATGTTCGGCCGGGAGCCGCCGGCCGCTCCGTCGGCGGCGTGGAGTGACACGGTCGCGAGTGCGAGGGACAGCAGCAGGAGGGGTGATCGGCGGATGAAGGTTCGAGTGTTCATGGCGGGAGGGAGCGTGGGACGGAACGGGGCCATTGATGACTGGGAATTGTCGAATGGCGACTGGAGATTTGGGGGAGCCAGGGGCGTGGGGAGTCGGGGGACGGGGACCATGGATGACTTGGGATTGCCGGCTGGAGGCCCCTTTGGGGAGGGGCAGGTCGAACTGTTGCTCCAACCGTTGGAGGCGTTGGACGAACCCGTCGTGGGCGAGGATCGAGGCGGCGGCCACGGCGAGGTCGGCTTCGGCCTTGTGCCGTTGGACTGGATGAACTCCTCGGTGCCCTTGCCCTGCATGACGAGTTTGCCCGAGGGCTAGAACGTGACGTTGAGGTCCTTGTGCAGGCCGCTGAGGCGGGCGTAGGGGACGTCGCGGAGTTCGAAGGTGCCGTCGCGCACGATCTTCTCGAGGGCGTCGGCCTGGTCGGCGGTCAGTTTGGTGGTGTGGCTCGTCAGCGGCGGCACCCGGCGACCCAACCCGGCGGCATGCGGGGCGTCGAGTGTGGTGCCTCAGACTCCGGGGCGACGCAGGACATCGCGCTGTACCAAGGGATTCCCGGATTGAGCGAGCCGTGGCGGGTTAAGTCCGTGCGGTTGAACCGCGACGCGGGCGAGGTGGTTACCGGGTCTGGTGCGCCGTTCACGGCACCCCCCGACGGAGCGGTTCCCGGGGCTCGGCATCTCACTTGGGACTGACAACCCGTTCGAGCAGCTCATTCATGCGCCGCAGCAGCGTCTGCGGATCTTCGAGCAACCCCGCGGTCAGGCGGGCACTGTCGAAGATCTGCTCCACGACCTTGGCCGCCAACGGCGCATCGGTGACCCGCAGTTTGTCCAACCCGACGATCACCGGGTGCTGGGGGTTGAGTTCCAGATTGACGCGGACGGGGAGGGCGTCGCTCTCCTGCTTCATCGCGCGCATCAGCCGGCGCATGGAAGCCGTCGTGAATTCGTCCGCATCGACCACGACGGCGGGGCTTCCGACGAGGCGCTGGGAGGCGCGCACCTCGCTGACGCGGTCGCCGAGGGTCTCCTTGACGTAGTTGGAGAGCAATCGGGCCTCATCCTCGGACAGCCCGCCAGTCCTGGTCTCGAGCTTGAGGTCGGCTTTCTCGGCGGCCTTGAGAGGCTTGCCATCGAACTCGCGCAGGTGCTCGAAGACGAACTCATCGACGGGTTCGAAGCTGAAGAGCACCTCCTGGCCGTTTTCACGGAACGCCTCGAAATAAGGGCTGGCCTCGGCGGCATCCCGAGTGGGGGCGGTCAGGTGGTAGATCTCCTTCTGGCCCTCCTTCATGCGCTGGACGTATTCCGGCAGCGAGGTGGTCTGCCCCTTGGTGGTGAACGACGATTCGAACCGCAGCAGTTTGGCGAGAGCGGGACGATGATCGTGGTCGGTGATCGCGCCTTCCTTGAGGAAGCGATGATGGGCCGTGTGGACCTTGAGGTAGGTCTCGGGT
>JBBQML010000602.1:0-3871 GCA_038328885.1 Verrucomicrobiota bacterium
TGATCCCCGACCAATGGGGCATCCCCCACATCTTCGCCGACACCGATCCGGGAGCGATGTACGGACTCGGCTACGCCACGGCCGAGGAGCGCGGATTCCAGATGACCTATGGGTTGCGGATCATCCAAGGCCGGCTGGCAGAAGTGATCGGGGACCGTCCGCGGGAAGGGCGCCGGGAAACCGCGGTTCAGAACGATCGCCGGATGCGGACGTTCGGTTGGTCGCCGGCGGCGGCGCGGACGGCGGCACGCCTGGACCCGGCGACTCGGGGGCTGTTGGAGGCCTACTGCGAAGGGGTCAACGACGGGTTCGCGGATCAGCAGGCGGCGGGGCGGTTGCACCCGCTGTTCAAGCGCCTCGGCGTGAAGCCCGAGACGTGGACGCCGGCCGACTGCCTCCTGAGCTGGTGGCATCTGGCGCAGTTCTTTGCCACGGATGGCACGCGCGATCTGATGGTCCTGCGGAACCTGAAGAATCCGCCCGCTGGCCGACCCCAGCCGCGCCCAGAACGCGGATGGTTCGATGACGACGCGGCGGTGGTGACCCGAGGCCAGGTGCCAGCCGATTGGCTGACGCGTGTGAATGCCTTCGCGTCCGAATTGGGATTGCCCGCCGGGACGAACGTGGCGGTTCCCGCAGGTTCGGAGGGGCCGAAGTTCAGTCATGCGTGGGTCGCCGGCGGAAGGAAGAGCGGTACGGGCGCCGCGGTGTTGGTCAGCGATCCCCAAACCCCGGTGCGCAACCCCTCGCTCTGGATGGAATTTCACGTGTCCGGGAAGACCATGGACGTGCGAGGCATCGGGGTGCCCGGCAGCCCGGCACTCCTGATCGGGTTCAGTCGACGTGTCGCCTGGGGCCTGACCGCCCTGGGAGCGGACCAGGCGGATCTCTTCCGACTCGAGACCTCCGCCGATCGCAAGGATGCCTATCGATGGGACGGCGAGTGGCGGGACATGACCGTGCGCCGGGAGACGATCCGGGTGAAGGACGGCGCGGACGTCCTGCTCACGGTGCGCGAGACGCATCTGGGTCCGGTGGCCTCGGAGTTCTGCTTCCAACGGCCCGGTGATCCGGAAGTGGCGTTGAAGCGGGTGCCGATGTGCGAGACGAACCGCGAGACGATCCAGGGAGTGTTCGCCATGATGCGGGCGCGTGACGCCGCGGAGTTCGCCCGGGCTGCCGGGGATTGGCGGTTTCCTTCCGCCAACTGCGTCTTCGGCGACGCCGACGGTCACATCGGCTACGCCGTCCTCGGGGCCCTGCCGATCCGGCCGAAGACGGCGCCCGACCGGGAGGGCAATCAGGCGCTGCCCGGCACGGCATCGGCCCACGATTGGCAGGGATTCGTGCCGGCGGATTTGTTGCCGGCCCTTCGCGATCCCGCAGCGGGTTTCATCCTCAGCGCCAACCACCGGCCGGTGGGGGCGTTCTATCCGCTGCCGCTGGGCCTGGGCACGGGATCGATGGGTGAAACGATGCGCTCCTGGCGCTTGCGGGAACGGTTGACGATGAAGGAGTCGCTGACCCCGGCCGAGATGCTCGATGTGCACCGTGACACAGTGAACCCGGCTCGCCGGGAGCTCGTCCGCCTGGGACTGCACTTGCGCGCGAACCGTCCGGAGGCGCTGTCCGGGGACGCCACCCGGGCGCTGAACGTGCTCGAGCCCTGGTTGAAATCCGGTGCGAGCAGCGACCTCGGGGCGCCCGGCGCGGATCTGGCGACCCGGATCAGCACGTTCTTCCGCTTCGTGGCCACGCCGCTCGCCTTCACCTTCGGGGGCGGCGAATCGGGTTTGGCGCGCTTCCTCAAGGATGCGGCCCGCCGGATCACGCAGGATCCAGGCGCCACCTTCGGCGCGGAGGAACTTGAGTTCGTCGATCGGGTGCTGGCGGATGCCTGGCGGGACGCGCAGGGCGCGGGATCGGACCGGGCCTCAGCAACCGGCCGCGCCCGCGAAACTCCGGGGGGTGCGCGCCGGTTGGGATGGTTCGAGAGCCTGGATGGCTTTGGGTCGCTCGACGGAGCCGAGGATCTGGCCGCGCCCGGGATCACGTGCCTCGACGGCCAGACGATTCATTCGCAGGCCGGCCAGTCCTACACCCAGTGGGTGCCGTTGCACGACGTGGATGCGGCGCAAACCGTGTGTCCCATCGGACATAGCGACCGACCGGACAGCCCGTGGCGGACGAGCACCCTGGCCCTCTGGGGGGAGGCGAAGCTTCACCCCGCGCCGCTGGGACGCGCTGCGGTCGAGAGGATCGCGGCCGTGCCGTTGGGACGCTCCGGTACCGAAGGGATCGCGGAGCGCCGGCGGGTTTGGGGAGCGGGTAATCCGTGACCCATTCTGGCTAGACAGGCCAGAATTGATTCCTAGGGTGGGTCCCGTGAAGACCGTCTGGCAGATCCAGGAAGCCAGGAACAACTTCAGCCGAGTGGTGGAAAGCGCTTTGACCGGCGGCGTTCAAACCATCACGAAGCATGGCAAACCCGTGGTGATCGTGATGGCCGCGGACGCCTACCGTAAGTCTCAGCCTCGTCGCCGCGTGGTGGATGTCCTGCAGGCATGTCCGGAGCCGGGTCTTGACATCCAGAGGGTGGCGGACATCCCCCGTTCGCTCGAACTGTGAGCTTCCTCGTCGATGCCAACGTGTTGTGCGAGGGGACCCGCCCCGCCGCGGCGCCCCGCGTCCTGGCCTGGCTCGCGCAACACGATGTGCGCCTATGCGTCTCGGTCATCACCCTCGGGGAGATCCTGAAGGGCATCCGGTTGCTGCCGAGGGGTCGGCGTCGGACTCAACTTGAGCGTTGGCTCGTCGAGTTGGAGACCAGCTTCGAGGGGCGCATCCTTCCGGTGGATTCGGCGATCATGCAGACATGGGCCGAGCTCTACGCACGACATCAGAGCGCCGGCCGGCTGCTTTCCTCCTTCGACAGTCTGCTGGCCGCGACCGCTCTCAGGCACGGCCTGACAGTGGCGACACGCAATCTCACCGACTTTCCGAAGGATGTTCCCGTCGTCAACCCCTGGGCCGCCTGACCTCACCAAGAAACCAAAACCAACCCGGAGCATCCTGCTCTCGATCGCGCTGCTGGCCGCCTATGGCACCTCGGCTGCAACCCCGGTGGCCGGGCCGTTGCGGGTGCATCCGGAAAACGGGCGCTCCTTGTCCGACGACCGGGGGCCGTTTCTTGGCGTGGGAGCGTCCTGCTTCCAAGCGCTCCGCCACACCAAATTTGATCGGGCGCGACTGGAGGCCAACCTTGCCCTGCTCGCCGAGCACGGCTTCAACTACCTCCGCGTGCTCAGCATGGTCGGCTGGGACGGGCTCGAGATCGCGCCGGTGTGATTCACCAGCCGTGCCGGGCACCGGGTGGAGGCGTGGTCCGACTACTGGCAGCAGTTCCGCGATCTCCTCGATCTGGCGGCCCGACACGGATTGCGCACGGAGGTGACCGTCTTCGCCGACGCCCAGTTCGTGATGCCCACCCGGGCGGCCCGCTTGGCGCATCTGGACGGCATCCTGGCGAACCTGCCGGCGTACGTTTTCCACTCCAGTGCCGGCGTGTATGCGCGGGATCGCTTCGAGGACACCCCGGGGATTGGCGCCTTCCGGTTCATCCGCCGGATTCTCCCGGGGGACCTCGCCAGTTGGGAGCGCCACGATGGCCTCGAGTCGGGGGCGCCGTTCACCGTGCTCTGCAACGGACAACCCAACCGGTACTGGCCGGATGTCCGGGGCGCGACGAACGGTTGCCACCGGAGCATCGGCAGCGCCAAGGGCAGCGAGTTTGTGTCCTTCCCCATGGGAATCCTGGAAAACGGCGTGATCCTCGAGGCGCGCCGGCCGCTGCAGTTCCAGGTGTTCAACC
>JBBQML010000603.1:0-3857 GCA_038328885.1 Verrucomicrobiota bacterium
GATCAACGTGCCGACGCCGTCGACCACGGCCTCGATCAGCCGGAGCGGTGCGAACATCACGATCGCGTGGAGCCCGGCCGGCGGGACCCTGGAGTCCTCACCGACCCTCGGTGCGGGAGCGACGTGGACCACGGTTGGGACGGCCAACCCGGCCACCGTCGCCATCGGGGCGGGCAACCTGTATTACCGGATCCGGAAGTAAGTAACCGGGCAATCCAGACAGTTCACGAAGGCCGGACACGCGAGTGTCCGGCCTTTTTGCATGGTCGAGCGCGGTTTGCTAGGACTGGATTGACCGCCGCCCATATTTACGGGAGCGTTTTGGCATGAAGACGACTGTGGAGATCCCGGACCGCTTGTTCCGCGAGGCCAAGACGGCTGCGGCGAGCCGCGGGCTCTCCCTCAAGACATTCCTGACCGAGGCATTGCAGGAGAAACTCGCCGGGTTCCGGAGTCGGCGAACCGGTTGGCCCGTGCCTCCCCCCAGGGTGGCGAAGGGTGAAATGCAGCGCATCCAGTCGACGATCGATGGGGAGTTCTCGCGGATCGATGCGGAGGAGTGGGCGTGATGCTCGATACCAACGCGCTCTCGGCCTGGGCTGATGGAGACGGGGCGTTGCTGGGGATTCTGCCGAATGGCCGGCTCTGGCGGGTTCCCGTGGTCGCGCTCGGCGAATTCCTATTTGGCATCCGACGCTCACGGGCTCATACCGAGTTGGAGCGCTGGATTGACGACGTGGAGGCCACATGCGCACTCGCGGTCGTCGACGCGGACACCGCCGACCACTATGCCGACATCCGCGAGGAGTTGCGGACTGCGGCAACGCCGATTCCGGAGAATGACATTTGGATTGCCGCCCTCTGTCGTCAGCACCGAATGCCGTTGGCCAGTCGGGACGCGCACTTCGACAAGGTGTCCGGGTTGAAGCGAGTGTCGTGGTGAACGTGTCGTGCCAGCGGTTGCAGGAAGAGAAGGGCCGCAACCGGGTGGAATGGTTGCGGCCCGGGGAGTCGGGTTAGTTCCTCGGCGAGGGACCGATCACCGCTTGGAGCCGGCGGTGACTGCTTCCATCACGTTGTCGCCGCCGCTTTGGTACGGTTCACCACACCGACAGCCTGTGGATGCACGGCCGGAGCCCCGGAGCCGGAATCGCGTTTGCATTGGTGCGGTTCATCGCCGAGTTTCGGCGCATGTTCCCCGTCGGAATCCGCGCTGTCCGGCGACCGTTCGGCGGCTTCACGCTGATCGAGTTGCTGGTGGTGATCGCGATCATTGCGATCCTCGCCGGGATGCTGCTCCCCACCCTTGCGCGCTCGAAGGAGATGGGTCGGCGCATTCATTGTACCGGGAACCTGCGGCAGGTCGGTCTCGCGATCCGGCTCTACCAGGACGACAACGCCGAGCGGCCTCCCCTGTTTCTGGTCTACCCGGGAAGGAACTCCGGCGTCACGGGGCCGATCGCCAGCAACTACCTCGAGGGCCCGAAGTACCTGGGCACCACCAACGTGTTGATCTGCCTGTCGGATCGGACCAAGGGTCGCATCCCGATCGACCTGGGCTGGGAGTATTTCGGGGCGCCCGGCGATTTCACCACCAGCTACGCGTACCACCAGGGTCCCTGGCAGCAGTTGAATCCCGACGGCAAGAAGTGGTTGGACGACCAACTCAACCGCTGGGGGCCCCGCTTCATCGTCGCCGCCTGCCCCTGGCACCGGCACCTGTTCAGCGGTTGGATCGGCAAACAGGCGACCTTTTCCAAGAAGACGAACATTCGGGACCTGGCGCTGCGCCACGACGGCGCCGTGGACAACTTCTTCTGGCCCGCCAACAACTGGGACGAGGAACCGTACAGCCGGGTCCGGCCCCCGTGACCAAAGGTACGGGGTTGGTGCGAGGGCGGTTCCGATCCAACGCAGCACCGCCGGGAGTCTGGGCGCCGGATTCCACTCCACTGGAAAACTCCTGCCCTGTTTGACAGCTGCTTTGCCAAAAGGCACTGTGATTGCCATGAGGCTGACTTTGGACAAGATGGGCCGCGTCGTGGTGCCCAAGACCTTGCGCGATCGGTTCGCACTCGGTGCCGGGGATGAACTGGAAGTCCTGCCCGAAGCCGATGGGTTCAGGCTCCGCCCCGCTCGTAGGACTCCGAGCCTGGCAGAGAAGGACGGCTTGGTGATCTGCTCGAGCGAAGTCACCCCGGGGGCGTGGGATCTGGCGGCGTTCCTGGAGCAGGAGCGCGAGCAACGGAGTCGGGAGGTTGGCGGCCTCTGACCCATGAAGGCCCTGTTCGACACCTCCGTGCTGGTGGCGGCGTTGCTGCAACACCATCCGCAGCACTCCCAGGCTTTTCCCCGGTTGCTCGCGGTGCGGCAAGGAGCGATGCAGGGGGTGCTGACGACGCACGGTTTGGCGGAACTTTTTGCGACCCTGACGGCGCTTCCGCTCAAACCGCGCCTGCAACCGGGCGAAGTCGAGCGGATGCTCGAGCATTCCGTGGTGGCCTGCCTGAAGGTGATTCCGCTGACGTCCAGGCACTACGCGGACGCGCTCGCTTTGACGGTCCGGCAGGGGTTGAGCAGCGGAGCCATCTACGATGCCCTTCACCTGGTAGGCGCTCGATCCTCGGGCTGTGATGAATTGATCACGTTCAATTTCCGGCATTTTCGCGCCCTCGCCCCTGGGGATCCGATGATCGTCCAGCCCTGAACGGCCGGTTGGACCGTCCACGCGGGGCATTCGTCCCCGTCGCGTTGACTGCGCAACCGATCCGGCGAGAAAGGGGGGTAGCTTTGCAGGACGCTGCCGGAGGCCCCGGGTCTCCGCAGGGTTCCGAGCTGGATTCCAACATGAAAACCCCCGCCTTCGTTGCCGGCGTTCTCGGGCTTCTCCTCGCTGTCTTCCGGTCCTGGGCCGCACCGTCACCCTCACCCGACGTCGTTGACACTGCCCCGGAGCACGTACGGCAGATCGACCTGATCCACTTCTCGCACACCGACTACGGCTTCACCGATCACCCGGCGGTTTGCCGCGATTTGCAGCGGCGCTATCTCGACATCGCGCTGGACGCCGCGCGGGCGACGCGGGAACTGCCGGACGAAGCGCGGTTTCGCTGGACAGCGGAGACTACCGTGGCGGTGGACGACTGGTGGCAGGCGGCGACACCGGAACGACGCGGGCATTTCCTCCAGGCCGTTCGGGACGGCCAACTCGAAGTCTCGGCGCTGCCGTTGAACGTCACGCCGTTCCTGACCGCGGACCAATGGCAGGTGATGATGCACTGGCTCCCCGAGGATCTGTGGAGCCGGGTGGATCCGCAGACCGCCGTTCAGAACGACGTGAACGGCTTTCCGCGCGCCGGGGCCAAGGCGCTGTTGGACCGCGGCGTGCGCTACCTCTTCTCGGGCATCAACAGTGACAGTGGGGGTCCGCCCTTGCCCCGGCTCACCGCGTTCTGGTGGAAGCAGCCCGACGGGCGCCGCCTCTTCGTCTGGATGAGCCTGGCCTATGGCGAGGGGTTTTTCTTCTTCGAGACCGAGGAATGGAGGCGGGGGCCCCTGCCGCTGGCGGCCGATGCCCGCTTCCGGCCGCCGCGCGCGGGAGACGTGCTGAAGACCGATGAGGCCTCCCTGCGCGCCGCGCACCGCCAGTGCCTGAAGCGGCTGCGGCAGTTCGAGAAGGACGGCTACCGGTACCCCGTACTCGCGGTGTCGATGACGAGCATGTGGCGCTACGACAACGACCCACCGTTTCCGCCGTTGTCGGGGTTCGTCGCGGCGTGGAACCGGTTGGGCCTGCAACCCAAACTGAGGCTCGCCTTGGTGACGCAGGCGATGGAGGACCTGGAGCGGGTGGCCGG
>JBBQML010000604.1:0-3856 GCA_038328885.1 Verrucomicrobiota bacterium
GGCGACCGTGTAAGCAAACCATTCTCCGACCTCGGATCTCGGACCTCGGCTCTCCGACCGCCCATGACTTCAACCGCCCGCATCCACGTGGCCGGCCATCGGGGCATGGTCGGAGGTGCCCTGGTCCGGTGCCTCCGACGCGAAGGCTTCGCCCAACTTCTGCACCGCACACACGCCGAACTGGACCTCCTGGACGCGGCGGCGGTCGACGCCTTCTACGCCAGCGAACGCCCCGACGTCGCGATCATCGCCGCGGCCCGCGTCGGCGGAATCCACGCCAACAACTCCTACCCCGCCGAATTCCTCCAGCAAAACCTCGCCATTGCGCTGAACACCATCCACGCCGCCTTCCGCCACGGCGTGAAACGTCTGCTCTTCCTGGGAAGCTCGTGCATCTACCCCAAGCACGCCCCGCAGCCGATGTCCGAGGATTGCCTGCTCACGGGCCCCTTGGAGCCGACCAACGAAGCCTACGCCATCGCCAAGATCGCCGGCCTGAAGCTCTGCCAGTTCTACCGACGCCAATACGGCGTCTGTTTTCATTCAGTGATGCCGACCAACCTCTATGGTCCCGGCGACTACTATCACCCCGCTCACTCTCACGTCCTGCCCGCGCTCCTGCGGCGGTTCCACGAGGCCCGCGAGCAGGGTCTGTTCGAAGTGACCCTGTGGGGCACCGGCTCCCCGCGCCGCGAATTCCTGCACGTCGACGACCTCGCCGAAGCCTGCCTCCACCTGCTACGGTTGGAGAACCCGCCCGACTGGGTCAACGTCGGCACCGGCGAAGAAGTCACCATCCGCGAACTGGCCGGGCAAGTGAGCGAAGTGACCGGGTTCCGCGGACGGCTGGCATTTGACGCCACCAAACCCGACGGCACGCCGCGGAAGCTGCTGGATGTTGGGCTTCTGCGGGGTTTGGGGTGGTCTGCGAAGATCCCCCTGCGCGAAGGACTTGCCCGGACCTACCAGGATTTCCTCGCTGAACGCGCCGACGGCCGCCTCCGCGAGTGATCTATCCCTTCACCGGACCGCGCCTCTCCCGAGGCGCAGCGGCTCGTACGCGGGTGGCGCCTGGGAGTCGATTCCCACGCACGTCGCGATGGGACCCGCTGCGGTTCTGTAGAACCGCGGTCCGGACCGCGCCTCTCCCGAGGCGCAGCGGCCCGTACGCGGCTGGCGCCTGGGAGTCGATTCCCACGCGCGTCGCGAGGGGACGCGCTGCGGTTCTGGAGAACCGCGCTCCAGGTTTCCGCGTGCGACCCGGGCCCCCGCCGGGTAACCCTCGGCGCGGCATGATTCGGTCCCCCCAGCGACTCCCCACCGGTCTCCTGCTCCTCCCCCTCGCCCTGGCCTTCGCGGGTTGCGTCCACCGGACGCCGAACCCGCCGCTCGCCACGACCAACGGCGACAAGGGCTACTACTTCCACACCCACCAACGCCCCGACAATTCCTCCGACACGCTCTTCCTTCTCTGCTTCTCCGGGGGCGGCACCCGGGCTGCCGCCCTCTCCTACGGCATCCTCGAGGAACTGCGGAACACCCCGCTCCACCGCGGGACCTTGACCAACCGGCTCCTCGACGAAGTGGACGCCATCTCCTCGGTGTCCGGCGGCAGCGTCACCGCCGCTGCCTATGCCCTCTATGGCGACGAAGTCTTCACGCGATTGGAGAGCAGCTTCCTCAAACGCAACGTCCAAGGCGAAATCCTCGGGCGCGTGTTCAACCCCTTCCGCTGGGGCAAGCTCATGTCCAAGACCTACGGCCGCTCCGACCTGGCGGCCGACCTTTACGACGAAATCCTCTTCCACGGCGCGACCTTCGCCGACCTCGGCCGCCAACCCGGCGCCTTCGTCGCCATCAACGCCACCGACGTGTCCACCGGAGCCCGCTTCAGCTACACGCAGTATCAATTCGACCTGATCTGCGGCGACCTGAACCAGCTGCGCGTTTCGAGCGCCGTGGCGGCATCCTCGGCCGTGCCGGGCCTCCTCTCTCCCGTCACCCTCAACAACTACGCCGGCCGCTGCAATTCCCCCCTCTCCGGCGCGGTGAGCCTCGCCGCCGACGCCCGCAGCACCAACGTCATCTCCCGCGCCCGTTTCCACTTCCGCGAAATGGCCAGCTACCTCGACGCCACCAACCAGCCCTACATCCACCTCGTCGACGGCGGCGTCGCCGACAACCTCGGCGTCCGCGCGTTCCTCGATGGAATCTACGCCGCCGAATCCCACCCCGCCGTCAGCAAGCTCTACGACCTGTCCCGCGTCGACAAGGTCGCCATCGTCGTGGTGAACGCGTTCTCCAAGCCGGACAACGGCTGGGCCACCAACGAAACCACCCCCGGCACACTCGCCCTCGTCGTCGGCGCCGCCGGAATCCCCATGGACCGCTACTCCTACGAGACCGTGGAACTCCTCCGGGAGCAGGTGGAACGTTGGCGCACCCGGCAACTCGAGGAACGCGGACGTCACGCCGCCGCCGCCGCCGCGCGCCGTGAGACCCGGTTTTACCCCATCGTCATCGGCTTCTCCGATATTCCCGACCCTACTGAGCGCCGCTATTTCCTCAACCAACCCACGTCGTTCTTCCTGCCCGACGATGCGGTGGACAAGCTCCGCACCGTGGGCGGCCGTCTGCTGCGCGAGAACGAATTGTACCGGGGGCTCCTCGCCGACCTGCGTGGCGAGCCCCCGCCGCCCCGAACGGGCAACCCCTGAGGCCGCGGACTTTCCATCCCCTCCCCCACCTCAACCCAACCTCACCGTGCCCGCCACACTTCGCCTGCCGAGCCGCCTCCACTCCGCGCCCCACCGCGCCCTGGCCTTCGCCACACTCCTGCCCGTCCTCTGCGGCTTCCTCAGCGCCGCCGCCGGAGCCGGGGACGCCCCGTCCCTGCAGCGCGCCCTCCAGGCCAATCCGCCCGCCCGCGTCGTCGGCACCGCCAACGCCGCGACCGCTAGCCTCCTCCTCGACCGTCCCTGGAAGGGGAACCTCTGCCGCCCCACCCTCCGCAACACCGGCCAACACCCGGTGCGCGTCCACGAAGTCGTCCTCTTCGAGCTCCCGCATGGACTCCCCGCCACCACGCCGGTCTACGCCGAGGGGTTCCAAATGCTCTCCCAGACCGGCGGCACGCTCGGCGAACCTCGCGACCTCGGCGGCTACACCGACCGCGGCCACTACCGCCTCCCGGAGCCCGCCGGCTTTCGCACGGTCTATGGGATGCTCACGTTCGCCCCCGCCGCCTCGCCGCGCTTCCTCGCCGGCTTCACCTCCTGCCAGCGGTTCAACGGCAAGTTCCATTTCAACGCTGATCGCCTCCAGGTCGTGGTCGAAACCGAGGACCTCGAATTGCAGCCGGGCGAAACCTGGGAGCTCGAGGAACTCCTGGTCACCGCCGACCCGCAACGCGAGCGACTCTACGATGCCCTCTCCACCGCGATCGCGAAGCACCACCCGCGTCTCCCCCACGACCCCGTCCCTGCGGGCTGGTGTTCCTGGTACTGCTTCGGCCCCGGGGTGACGGCCAAGAACATCACCGACAACCTCGACCGCATCGCCACCCAGTTCCCCGCACTGCGCTACATCCAAATCGACGACGGCTACCAACCCTGGATGGGGGACTGGCTGGACACGGGCAAGGCCTTCGGCGGAGACATCCAGGGCGTACTCCGACAAATCCGCGACCGCGGCTTCGAACCCGCGATCTGGGTCGCTCCCTTCGTCGCCAGCGAACAGTCCCAACTCTTCCGCGACCACCCCGACTGGTTCGTCCGGGACGACTCCGGCAGGCCCCTGCGCTCGGACCGCGTGGGCTTCGGCGGTTGGCGCCTCGGCCCATGGTACGTGATCGACG
>JBBQML010000605.1:0-3850 GCA_038328885.1 Verrucomicrobiota bacterium
TTCTCCAGGGAGGCGAACACATTGGCGTAGTCCACGATGACGCCACTGTGCTTGTCCGGAAACAGGCGGTTTGCCCGGGCAATCGTCTGCATCAGCGTGTGGTTCCTCATCGGCTTGTCGAGGTACACGGTCGAGCAGCTCGGGGCGTCGAAGCCGGTCAGCCACATCGCGCAGAGGAAGACCAGGCGCAGCGGGTCCTCCGGGTCCTTGAACCTCTGGGAGAGGGGAGGGGGTGAGGGTGGCGGGTTTGGTCAAGTTCTCGCGAACCCTGAGCAACGACCGAATCGCCGCATTGACGCCCAACACTTGATGGTTTTGGCCAACAATCTTGACCAAACCCGCCTTGTGCTCCGAGAACGGCGTGAAGTTCTCCACCAGGTCGAGCAGGCGCGTCTTGTCGCACGTGCCGCGGAGCATGACCTCCAGCGACACCCGGCGCGGCTCGTCTTCGCGCTCGATGCGTTTCCACTCGAAGAACCGCTCCCAATCGGCCGTGAGGGAGCCAACCCGGCTGTCCGTGCCGTTCGAGGCGATGAGCTGCGCGTTGTAGACGAAAAGCGCCGGGATGCCGTTCTGCCGATGCTGGTAGCTCGTCAGGTTCTCGTCGAACGCCGCGCGCGCGGGCACGCCGGGCTTCTTCAATTCGATGACCACCAGCGGCAGCGGCTGCCCGGGGTTCAATCGCTCCAAGGCGGCGCGCAGCCTCCCGACCAGCACCACCTCGCCGCTCGTCTCCCGGCCCAAGGTCGCGCGTCCCTCAACCCCTCCCTCTCCCAGTCGAACAGGGAGCGAAGGCGAGGGTGCGCCAAAGGTTTCCTCCCCGGCGCTTACCACGCCCCAGCCCAGCTCCGCGAACAACCCGATGGCAGGTTGTTCGACCAGTTGGTCCTCGGTGCAGGCGGGGTGGCTCACGGCGATTCCAGGGCCAGCCCGCGCTCCAATTCCGCCACGGAGGGTACGGAGCCCTTGAGCGAGGAAATCGAACAGATACGGGTCCTTGGTGATGCCCTGCGCGAGATCCGACTGGACCGGGGGCAAGGTCGCCTGAAAATTCGTGACCGCCTTCCCCTGCCTGCGGTGCAATCCGGACTCGATCTGGAGGGCCATGACATTCCGGGACCAGCCATGCTCCACGGCCCTCGAAGCGTACCAGAGGCGATCCTCGGGCGTGTCGAGTTTGTCGAGCAACGCGACATGATGATACCAGGGCAACTGTGCAAGCGGCGCTTGCACAATTGACCACGAGCCGGCCAGCGAGCCCCCGGCCGAACCGGACGTTCCCGCGTCCATCGCCCCCGGCCAGACTTCGGCGAACGCCCGCATGTACTTGAGATTCCTCGGCGAAAACCCTTGCTGGCCCGGAAATGCCTGCTGCAAATCCCGCGACAGGCACTCAATCACCTTGGAGCCCCACCCCTCATGCCTTTGCCGGGCCGGGATTAGCCGGCCAATCTCCCAATACAACGCCAGCAGTTCACGATTGGCCGCCAACCCAGCTTTGACATCGTGCTCCGCTGACGAAGTGCCACGTCGGCGGCACTCGTTGGCCTAGGTCGTCCCGCAAGGTCCAGCACTCACGGGGCCAGCGTGCGACGATCCCCAGGGTCGTGGCCGAGCGTCCGGATGCGGCCACGAGGCCTTTTCCGGCTCCACGTACCGCAGCAGTACCTTGCCGGCGAGATGCGCCAGAGCCTCGGGAGAGCGCAGCAGATTTGCGACGCCCAGCACGCCGATGGGGGCCACGTCGGGGATTGCTCCCGTCACCCCCCTCCACACCACTCGCACTTCGGGTCCGGACGCCTCGCAGTTCCGGCCGTTCGAGATGGCCAGAGCCGGCACGCGTCCTCGTTGCTCCCGCGGTTGGCAGAAATACCGCGATCAGGGCATGGACCTCGCCGACGCCTGCATCGTGCGGATGAGCGAACTCACGCGGACGTGTCGAGTGGTGACGGTGGACCGCACCGATTTTACGGTCTATCGACGCAATGGCCGCGAAGCGATCCCGATCCTGAGTCCGCCCGAAGCCTGACCAGGATCGGGTTTCCTGGATTTCGGCATCCCGCCCCGCCGGCGCGATCCTTCCGAACCTGTGGCGGGCACGCACCGTCATGCCGACAAATGCCAACACCTTCAGGGCGGACCCGGGGAGGAACACGACCTCACGACCCGCCGCAGAGAAGCCTTATTTATTGAGGTTTTTGAAGATATGGCCGGAGTTCGAATCCTCGTGGGGTCGCCCTGACGGTTGACTGCTTCCGCAGCGAGCTCCTCGGCGCCTCACGCGAGGGAGGTTCCTCGCTGGGTCAGCAGCTCAGGCCGTCGCCTGCCCGCCGCGCCGCGTCACGATCCATCAGCACCTCGCGACCGGCCAGCGCTGGGGCCACCCCCGCCGCCCTTCCTCCAGGGCCCGACCTCCGCCAGCGTGGGCGCATGCCCCCTCGATGGCGGGGGAACGGTGCGCGCTTCGGGCTCGCTCGCCATCACGGCCTCGACCGCTCGAACACCAGCACCCAATCCTGAGGTGAAGGCACGTTGCGTTGGAACCCCACCGGGTCCGCGGTCTGGTCACCCGCCTTCACCCGGGCCTTCACGATGCCCTGGTCGAACTTTCGACCGGTCACCGGATCGAAATAGTAGACGTGCCAATCCACGTCAGGCTCGAGGCCTTTTACCGCCGGTCCGCTCCAGTTATAAATGTTGCGGCGCGGCAGGTAGATGAACCGCACCTCACCCGGAATCCCGGCAGCGAAGGCACCAGCCTCCACCCATTCGGGGTGCGGTTTGAAGCGTGACCACGGGTAGTGTTCGAGCAGCCTCTTGCCAATCCCGAGCTGTGTCGACCCGGGGTAGTCCATGCCCTCGTGCCAGGTTGTCCAGTCGTAGACCGGATCGATGCCCGGGTCACCCGCCACACTGGCCTGCCAAATACCCGCGGCGCCGTAGGTATGGCCGGCTGCGCCACTCAGCATGAAGCTCCAGAACAGGTGGCGCTGCACGTCCTGGAAGTTCGTCTGCATGTGCCCCTCGTAACAGGCCTCGCCGCACAGCACCGGTTTGGCGGGGAGTTGCGACAGACAGGACTTCATGAGATCCAGCGACTGCGCCGCGGTCTGATAGCCTTCGTGACCGATCCCGACCATGTCGAAGTCGAAGACGGCCTGGTCCCGGATGGCCTGGCGGGGGTGTTCCGGAGCGTGGTAGCTGAGCGGGTGCCGATATGGGTCCGTGTCCCTCACGTACTTCGCCAGTTCCGCCCACGGGCCATACGCGTCCTTGGCTTCGCCACCCACGATCCAAACCGTGGGATAGGCACCATAACGGGCGATCAGGTTCCGCCAGTGCCGCTTGAAGCCGTCGAACCCCACTTGCGCCAGGGTGCTCTGGCCGCCGCCCTGCGGGCGCCCCCAACCGCCGACGATCGCGGGCACGATCCCCGCGTCGACGAGGTGTTGGATGCGGCGATCCGCGAAGTCAAAGTACTTTGGATTTAGCACGCTGAAATCCTTCGTCAGGTAAGGCTTGCCGCCCTCGTTCTCCCAGCGTGCCTCCATCATGTTCTCATCGGGGTATGGCCCGCAGACGATCTGCACCACGGAAAAGCCCTTTGCCTTGCGGTTGGCGGTGAGTTCCTGAAAGCCCTCCCAGGTCATCCGCTGGCACAGAGTCTTCCACCACGTGTCTCCCAGCCAGAGAAAGGGTGTGCCGTCGGCATGTTCGAAGTGCCGTTGGTCCTGCGCCACCCCGAGAAAGCCATGCTGGAGCAACGGGTTCCCGCCCGTGTAGGCGGAGACTTGAAGCCTCTGCCATGCCCCGTTCAGCCCCTGGTTCGCGGCGTCCGAACACTGGACCC
>JBBQML010000606.1:0-3835 GCA_038328885.1 Verrucomicrobiota bacterium
ATTTCTGGGGTGAGCGCGAATGGGCAAACGCCGAGCGGTGCCTGAAGCAGGTGTTCCCGGACCGTGGTTTCATGGAGCTCCCGCTGAGCCACGAACTCTACCAACGGCCGTTCGAGATCAAGGTGAAAGGCCAGGTGCCGAACTACGGGCGCGGCACGATGAGCCAATTCGACGGGATCACCTGGGAGCGCGACGACGCCCAGGAAGTGCATCACCGGGCGATCTTCGACGACCAACAGCGCCTGATGGTCCTGGCCACGCACAACACCGACAACGGGGACGGCTGGGAGCGCGAAGGGGAGAACGACTATTTCTTCCGCAATTTCTCCGAGAAGATTTCCTACCCGCTCGGCATCAACCTCGTGTTCTACCTCATGACCCACTGATGAGCTTCCCCACGCCACCCATCCTCTCCGATCCCGGCGACGCCCCGGAACCCACCGGCACCACGCCTCCCGTACCGATGCCGTTGCCCGACCCGATCCCGATGCCGGCACTCGAGCCGGCCTCGATCGCCACGCCCCCGCCGATCACCGCCCCCGCGACCCCCACCCCGACTGCTGCGACCGTCGCGCCCCCCGCGGTCGTCCGGGCCAACCCGGCACGCCCGGCGCCCCCGCGGCCGCCCGCGTCGCCCGCGCCGCCCGCGGAGCCGCTCCTCGACCAACGGACGGCCGTCGAGCGACTGCTGGCGAACCGTGACCGCATCGCGAAGGAACTCGGGAAGGTGATCGTCGGGCAGCGCGAGACCATCGACCAGATCCTCGTCGCGTTGCTGGCGGGAGGGCATTGCCTGATCACTGGCGCGCCCGGCCTTGCCAAGACCCTCCTGGTGAAATCGATCGCGCAGATCTTTCACCTCCGCTTCCAGCGGATCCAGTTCACCCCGGATCTGATGCCCGCCGACATCACCGGCACCGAGATTCTCCAGGACAGCGGAAGTGAGCGACGCCTGACCTTCGTTCCGGGTCCGGTGTTCGCGAACATGATCCTCGCCGACGAGATCAACCGCACGCCGCCCAAGACCCAGGCCGCCCTGCTTGAGGCCATGGGCGAGCACCAAGTCACGGCATCCGGCGTCCGCCACGTGCTGGCGCCCCCGTTCTTCGTGCTGGCCACCCAGAACCCGATCGAGATGGAGGGCACCTACCCGCTGCCCGAAGCCCAACTCGACCGGTTCATGTTCAACGTCGTGATGGACTACCTGCCCGAGCAGGACGAGGTGGAGGTGATCGTCCGGACCACGGGCCGCCCCAGCGAGCCGATCGAGGCGTTGTTCACCGGGGAGGATGTCCTGGGCTTCCACCAGTTGGTCCGGGAAGTCCCGGTGGCCGAGGAGTTGGTGCGGTATGCGGTCCAACTGGCCGCCGGCTCCCGCCCGCGCCAGACCGGCTCGCCCAGCTTCATCCAGGACTGGGTGACCTGGGGTGCGGGAACCCGAGCCGCGCAGTTCCTGATCCTCGGCGCCAAGGCGCGCGCTCTGCTTCAGGGTCGGGCGCATGTCACGGTCGAGGACATCCGGGCGCTGGCCTTGCCGGTGTTGCGCCATCGCATCCTCCTGAACTACCGCGCCGAGGCCGAAGGCGCCCGCGTGGAAACCGTGATCAGCCGGTTGCTCGAATCCGTGAAGGCTCCCCTGCCCGCCTAGCCCGGCCGGACGACGATGACTCCCCGTCACTCCAGTGCATCCCCCGAACCCACCGCGGTGCCCACCGCGGTCGCGTCGCCGAGCGACGGTTCAGCCGTCGCGGAGCGACGACCGACGGCTGCCGCTCCCGGGATCTCATGAGCACCCCCGGCACTCACCACGCCAACCGCACCCTCGTCGACCCGAAGGCGTTGATGAGCATCCGCAGCCTGGAACTGCGTGCGCGCGTGGTGGTCGAGGGCTTCTGGAGCGGCCTGCACCGCAGCCCCTACCACGGGTTCTCGGTCGAGTTCACCGAGTACCGCCAATACTCCCCCGGCGATGACCCGCGCTATCTCGACTGGCGGGTGTACGGGCGCACCGACCGCCACTACATCAAGAAGTTCGAGGACGAAACGAACCTGCGGTGCCATCTGGTCGTCGATCAAAGCCGCTCGATGAGCTTCGCCTCCTCGGAGGCCGTGCCGACCAAGGCGGAGTACGCGGCGACCCTCGCCGCCACGCTCGGCTGGTTCCTGCACCTTCAGGGCGACGCCACGGGCCTGTTCACTTTCGATGGCCAGATCCGGGACTACCTGCCGGCGAGGCACCGGCCCGGTCACCTCCGGCAGTTGATGCTGGCCCTCGACCGCCCCGCCGGCGGTGAGAGCACCGACCTGGCCTCGCCTCTGGAGCGGCTGACCGGCCTGGTGCGGAAGCGGGGCTGGATCGTGCTGCTCTCGGATTTCCTCGCCCCCCTCGCCCGACTCGAACCCGCCCTGAGCGGGCTGGCCGCGTGCGGCCACGAGTTGACGGTCTTCCAGATCCTCGACCCGGCGGAGGTGACGTTCGACTTCACCGACGCCGCCTGGTTCGAGGACCTCGAAACGCGCCGCACACTCTTCATCGACCCCCTCGCGGCGCGGGATGCGTATCGCCGGCGCCTCGAGGCGCACTGCGCCGAACTGCGCCGGTTCTGCGACGGCCTGGGGATCGCCTGCCACCGGATCCAGACCAATCAACCGCTGGACATCGCGCTGCTCGAGTTCCTGCGCGATCGCAACCGCCGCGGACGGCTCACCCGACGAGCCAGCCCGTCGCGGGGAAGGTCGGGCGCATGAACTTCCTCGCTCCGCTTTTTCTGGCGGGTGCCGCAGCCATCGCGCTGCCCGTGATGTTCCACCTGATCCGACGCAGCAACCGTCAGCGGATGGCGTTCAGCTCTCTGCTCCTGCTGCAGTCGTCGCCGCCGCGCCTGCGTCGCCGGAGCCGGCTCGAGGACCTGCTGCTCCTGGCCCTGCGGTGTCTGGCCCTGGGCCTGCTGGCGTTGGGATTTGCCCGCCCGTTCCTGCGGAGCCCGACCTTCTCCCCACCGGCATCCACCCCTGCCCAACGGGTCATCCTCCTGGTGGACAGCAGCGCCAGCATGCAGCGCGCCGGCCTCTGGAACGCGGCCGTGTCCCGGGCCGAACACCACGCGCAGGCACTTGGCCCCGGAGACCAGGCGTCGCTCGTCGTGTTCGGGCGGGAGACGCAGGTTCGAGTCAGTTTCGATGCCTGGAACGTCACCGCGCCGGACCAGCGCCCCGCCCTGGTCTCGGCCCGCCTGCGGGAGGCCGGAGCCGGCTGGTCCGCCACCCCCATGGGCGGCGCGCTCGTCACGGCTGCCGAAACCCTCGCCGAGAGCAAGGAGGACAGTCCTTCCCTCGTGCGTCGCGTCGTCTTGATCACCGATCTCCAGGAAGGTGCGCGGCTCGACGAACTCCAGGCCTACGACTGGCCCAGGGGCCTCGGTGTCCAGGTGGACCGCGTGGAGCCCACCACGCGCCGAGGCAACGCGGGCCTGCAACTCCTCGCGGACTCCGCGCCCATCGCCGGCGCTTCCAACGCCACGGTCCGCGTGCGGGTCACCTGCTCGATTGACGCGACGAGCGACCGCCTGGAGGTGGGCTGGGGTCAGCCCGGGGGCGACGGCTTCCTCAGTGCGCCCCAGGAGGTGTCCGTCGTGCCCGGCGGGAGTCGAGTGGTCAGCCTGGTCGTGCCGGAAGATGCCCGCGTCGACCGCATCCTGCTCCGCGGCGACGCCGAGGATTTCGACAACACGGTCTTCGTGCTGCCCCCGGCGGCGACGGGAGCTCGCGTGGTGCACGTCGGCGAGGACCCGGGCACCGACCCGAAGCAGCCGCTCTACTTTCTTCGGCGCGCCTT
>JBBQML010000607.1:0-3821 GCA_038328885.1 Verrucomicrobiota bacterium
TGGTTCGAGCGTTGGCAAGGCGCCCTTCCACCACGGCTCTGCCGGCTCCAACTGCGCCATGCCGGCGGCTCCACCCGCGTGATCGAGTATGATCTGCCTCGCGCTTGAGTGCTCCACGGAGCCGCGTTCTGTCGCCCTGGCCCGCGCCGGGCGCCTGCTCGCCCAGATCGCCACGCCCGAGAACGCCCCACGGGACACCCCGCTGTTCGGCATGGTCGAAGACGTCCTGCGTCAGTCAGACCTCCCCCGCGAAGCGGTGGAAGTCATCGTGCTCGGCTTGGGCCCAGGTTCGTACACCGGCATCCGCAGCGCCATCGCTGCCGCGCAAGGCTGGGCACTCGCCCGACCCGTCGCGCTCCTCGGCGTGAGCTCGGTCGAGGCCATGGCCATCCAGGCCCTGGCCGCCGGGTTGCGCGGGCCGGTGGGGATCGTCCTCGACGCCCAACGCGGCGAGTTCTATCTGGCCGGCTATGACCTCCAGGCGGACGGGCCGATCCTGGTCGAACCGCTGGGCCTCTCCTCCCGCGCCGAAGTGACCGCCCGCGCCGCCGCTGGTTGGGCCCTGGCTGGCCCGGAGTTGGAAACACTCGGGCTCGCGGGCACGAAGATCACCCCGGCGGCAGGCACGCTCGCCCGACTCGCTGTCGGGCGCACCGGGTTTACCGCCCCCGAGCATCTCGAACCCATCTACCTGCGACCCCTGGCCTTCGTGAAGACCCCGACCCCGGTCAACCCGCCGGGCGCGTGACCCGGGCCACCAACCCGCGGAGCAGGCCGTCAAGGTACCCAGGCATCTGCGGACCGAAGAAGGACATGGTCCGCGTCTCGTAGCCATCCAGATGATAGTACTTTTCCGGCACCACGTAGCCGACGTAATCCCCGTTGAAGCTGGTCACCACGAGGTGCCATCCCTCCAGGGCCGCCCATTCCTTGAGGTCGCGGGCGAGCTCGCCGCTGTAGTCGCAAGGGGTGGACACCCAGACCGAGGACCCGACCCGCAGCGCCTGCAGCCAGGTGTCCGAACGAACCGGCAACAGTCGCCGGGCCACCCATGGGCGTAGCCGGAGGCCGTCGGTGAGGCGGGCCTGGAGCTCCGGCAACTGCACGGCCAGCGTGGCCAGGCTCCACTCCAGGCGGTTGGTTAGAGTAACGCCCGCGAGCGCGGCCACGGTTCGAGCGGCCAGCAGTTCCCCCATCCGCTGCGCCCCGTCGAGTCCACCCGCCGGCGCCTTGGGAGCATGGCTGCCCACCCCCCCGGCGAGGAACAGAGCCAGGCCGCCTCCCTGGTTCTCCACCCCGCGTTGCCAGTACCCCGGGTAGTCTCCGCTGAACTCCATCATCCGGCCGGAAAGCACGGTGGCGTGGGCGGAGAAACTCCCCAGCACGGCGCGGTCGCCATCCTCCTGCCGGAGCACGAGGAGACTGAACTGGGGGTCGATCGTTCCCCGGTCTCCGACCAGGCGATTGCGCGTAAGGTCCGGGGCGTCGAAGTCGGCCTGGCCCGCCTGCGCCGGCCCGAGGTCAGCGAGGGCGGCGCCGACCGCCGCCGCCAGTTGCTGCGCCATCCAGGTCCGCACCGGCGGGCGGAATCCGCCCGCGAAGGATTCCGCGATCATCCCCTCGCCCCAGCCACCAAGGCTGCAGTGTGTGTGCGTCGCCCCGAAATAGACCTGCCCGCGTTCGAGACCGTGCTCTTGGCGGATGCGCAACACTGCCGCCTCGGTCACTTCGCGGGGAACGATCAGCGCATCCGCCGCCACCACCACCCCCGTCCGGCCAGCCACGGCGAACGCAACCGCCTTGACCCACACCTCATCACGCACCCCGGTGGCAGGGCGTCCCTGCCGATCGCCATAGCCCGCGAGCGGGAGGGAGGTGAACTCCCCGCGCTCCGGAACATCCGCCACCGCGCCCAGCGTCGGGGTGAGCCTCACCCGAGCCATCCCGACCTGAAGCTCACCCGCCACCACCAGGTCAGCCCGTGCGCCCGCCAACGTCCCGATGGGGGCCGCTCCGAGTGCGTCCAGTCGCGTCCGGGTTTCGGTCGCATAGGTCTGCCCGCCACCCGGGCGGTGATCGACGCCGGTCAGGGTGAATCCGAGGGTCACCACGGCCAACGCGACCAGAACCCCGGCCGACCGGGACGCGACCCGCCAGAGCCTTCGCATGGCCGGCATGCAATCGGGCGGACCGATCCGGCGCAATGCTGGAACGAGCCCGCGGCGTCGGCTTCCTCCCCGGGGGTGCTGCTGGTACGGTCGTCGCCGTGGCGGTTCACCTCCTCGTCAATGAAATCTACCTGAGCCTGCAGGGAGAGAGCACCTTCGCCGGCCTCCCGTGCGTCTTCGTCCGGCTCACGGGCTGCAACCTCCGTTGCTCCTACTGCGACACCGCCTACGCCTTCACCGGCGGCCAACGCCGCACCCTCGACGAGGTCTGCACCGAGGTCGAGCGTCTCGCCGGCCCCTACAGCCCACCGTCGCACCCGGACGTGCGCCGACTGCCCCTGGTCGAGTTCACCGGCGGCGAACCACTGCTCCAGGCGGGGTCGCTCGCCGCGATGACCGCACTCTGCGATCGCGGGTTCACGGTCCTGGTCGAAACCAGTGGAGCCATGGACATCGCGCTGGTCGATCCTCGCGTCCGCCGGATCATGGACCTCAAGTGCCCGTCGAGCGGCGAGGTGGACCGGAACCGGTGGGAAAACCTCCCGCACTTGCGGATAACCGACGAGCTCAAGTTCGTGATCGCTGCGCGGGAGGACTACGACTGGGCCCGTTGCGTGATCCGCGAGCATCGGCTGGAGGGTCGTTGTCCCCTGCTGTTCTCCTGGGTGCATCCGCTCGCCGTGGGGCAGCAGGATCCGGCCCTGCGCCCCGTGCCGCCGGGCCTCACCCCCATCAGCCGCCGCGAACTGGTGGAGGCGATCACCGCCGACGCCCTGCCGGTGCGCTTCCAGGTCCAGCTTCACAAGGTGATCTGGCCGCCGGAACAACGCGGGGTTTGAGCCGTAATCACCCCCCGACCGCATGAAGAAGTCCACCGCGACGCTCCGCCTGCTGCGGTCCTATGAGTCGCCGAACGTCACGTTCATGGCCGCCGACGGCTCTTGGCCCATCGTCTGGGCGCGCGCGCGCGGGTCGGTGGTGCACGACGCCGAGGGCCGGCGTTTCCTGGATCTGACCGCCGCCTTCGGGGTCGCCGCGGCCGGGCATGCGAACGGACGGGTGGTTCGGGCCGGCCAACGCCAGATGGGACGACTGCTGCACGCGATGGGCGACGTCCACCCGCACGCGCTCAAGGCCGAGCTGGTCCGCGAACTGAGCGAACTGACGTTCGGCCGATGGACCGGCGGGCGTGGCCGGACCCTCCTGGGGAACTCCGGCTTCGAGGCGGTGGAGGCGGCGCTCAAGACCGCACGACTGGCCACCGGCCGTCCCGGCATCATCGCCTTCGAGGGGGCCTACCACGGGCTGGGATACGGGGCCCTGAACGCGACCGCCCGGGAACTCTTCCGCGGGCCGTTCCTCAACCAACTCGCGGAGTTCGGCCGGTTCCTGCCGTTCCCCACCGACGCCGACCCGGACCCGCTGCCGGGCTTGGAAGAACAGCTGCGGGCGACGTTCCATGATCACCCCATCGGGGCGATTCTGGTGGAGCCGGTCCAGGCCCGGGGCGGAATCCGGGTACCGGTCGCCGGGTTCCTGCCGTTGTTGCGCCGGGTTTGCGACGAACAGGGAGCCCTGCTGATCCTCGACGAGATCTACACCGGTTTCGGCCGAACCGGACGCTGGTTCGCGGCCGAGCACTGGGGGGTGGTC